>DATCIL010000240.1:0-6841 GCA_036507795.1 Anaerolineales bacterium
ACCTATCCATCCGGCACTACCCGTTGGGAAAAGCGCAACATTGCCCTGGAAATCCCCATATGGGAATCGGACGTCTGTATCCAGTGCGGTAAATGCGTGTTCGTGTGTCCCCATGCCGTGATCCGGGAAAAGGTGTTCGACCCTGCTTACCTGGAAGAAGCTCCGGAAAGTTTCCACTCGGTAGATGCCCGCTGGAAGGAATTTCCCGGCATGCAGTACACGCTGGCGGTATCGCCGGAGGACTGCACAGGATGCGGGTTGTGTATCGAAGCCTGCCCGGCCAAGGACAAATCCCAGGTAGGGCGCAAAGCCATCAACATGGCGCCACAAGCGCCTATCGTGGAGCGCGAAAACATCAATTGGGAATTCTTCCTGAGCTTGCCTGAGGTAGACCGCACCAAGATCAATATTGGCACGGTCAAGAACTCTCAGCTGCTCCAGCCCCTGTTCGAGTTCTCCGGCGCGTGCGCTGGCTGCGGAGAGACGCCCTATCTGAAACTGCTTAGCCAGCTCTTTGGCGACCGTACCATCATCGCCAATGCTACTGGCTGCTCGTCGATCTACGGAGGCAACCTGCCCACGACGCCTTGGGCAATCAATAAAGAAGGGCGCGGTCCAGCCTGGTCCAACTCGTTGTTTGAAGACAACGCCGAATTCGGATTGGGTATGCGCCTGACACTGGATAAACAGATCGAATATGCCAAAGAGCTGCTGCCCCGGCTGGCGGACAAGATCGGAGAACAGCTGGTGGATGAGATCCTCGAGGCAGACCAATCCGGCGAGGCCGGCATCCAGGCCCAAAGAGAACGGGTACAGCTGCTGAAAGAACGCCTGGTAAACATCCCCGACCGGCGGGCGCGCGATTTGCTTAGCCTGGCGGACAAACTGGTCAAGAAGAGCGTGTGGATTGTAGGCGGCGACGGCTGGGCCTACGACATCGGCTACGGCGGCCTCGACCACGTACTGGCGCTTGGACGTAACGTCAATGTCCTGGTGTTGGATACCGAGGTCTACTCCAATACGGGCGGGCAGTCCTCCAAATCGACTCCAAGGGCAGCGGTGGCCAAGTTCGCCGCGAAAGGCAAAGGGCTACCCAAGAAGGACCTGGGTATGATCGCCATGGCTTACGGCTACATCTACGTGGCCAGGGTGGCAATGGGCTACAGCGACCAGCAGACGCTGCGCGCCTTTATGGAGGCCGATGCCTATGACGGCCCGTCGTTGATCATCGCTTACAGCCACTGTATTGAGCATGGCTATGACCTGGTGCACGGCCTGGAACAGCAGAAGCTGGCAGTTCAATCCGGCTTCTGGCCGCTGTACCGCTTCAACCCGAACCTTGCTGAAGAAGGCAAGAATCCGTTAACCCTGGACTCCAAGGCGCCGACGATTTCTCTGGAGGAGTACGCTTACAATGAGACGCGTTACCGTATGCTTTTGCAAAGCGATGAGCAGCGCGCTGAAGCCCTGATGCAGGCGGCCAAGGAAGACATCAAGAAGCGCTGGAATATGTACAGCCAACTGGCGTCACTGCAGTATGGCAATGGAAGTGAGTGAAAAAATGGTCGATTTAAGTACAACTTATCTTGGTCTCACCCTGAGGAACCCGCTGGTGGCTTCCGCTTCACCGCTATCGCATAAAGCGGATACCATCCGGCGTTTAGAAGATGTCGGCATCTCGGCGGTGGTGATGTACTCCTTGTTCGAAGAACAGATCGTCCAAGAAAGCCTGAGGCTGCACCGCGACATCACGCAAGGGACGGAATCTTTTGCCGAGGCCATCACCCACCTCCCGGATTCCGGCGCCTACAGCGATCTCAGGCAATACAGCATCGGTCCGGATAAATACATTAAAAACCTTCAGGAACTAAAAAGGGCTGTGGACATTCCGATTATCGGGAGCTTGAACGGCATCTCTACGGGCGGGTGGATCGAGCACGCCAGGGAAATCGAAAAAGCCGGCGCCGACGCGCTGGAACTCAATATCTACAACATTCCCACCGATTTTAACCTGACCGGCCAGAGCCTGGAGGACGACTACGTCACCCTGGTCAAGGACATCCGCGCGGCCATCACGATCCCCATCGCAGTTAAGATCAGCCCTTACTTCACCGCGCTGCCCAACTTTGCCCGCCGCTTGGTGGAGGCCGGTACAAATGGTCTGGTTCTCTTCAACCGCTTCTATCAACCTGATTTTGATCTAGAAGAACTGGAAGTTGTCCCCAACCTGGTCTTGAGCACGTCACATGAGGTGCGCCTGCCGCTGCGCTGGATTGCTATCCTGTACGGGCGGATCCAGGCCGATCTCGCCCTGACCAGCGGCGTTCACACCGCTTACGACGTGCTGAAAGGGACCATGGCCGGAGCGAGCGCGACGATGCTGGCATCCTCCCTGCTTAAGTACGGCATTGAGCATGCCGCCGAGATCCTGCGAGGCGTACGTTCCTGGATGGAAGAGAAAGAATACGAATCGATTGCCCAGATGAAAGGCAGCATGAGCCAGAGCGCTGTTGGAGATCCGGGAACCTTCGAGCGAGCTAATTATATGAAGGTGCTCAGTTCGTTTGAGTTTCGGTTTGCACCTTAGAATTGGCAAAGGTTATTAAACAAAAATGGGGCACTCCTTGCCGTAAAATCCCAAGGAGTGCCCCATTATATTTAAGCAGAATGATTCCGGAGTGTCTTTAGAGGTTACTCGTTTTCCTGATTCTGAGGCACAGACTGGTGTTTCTTGTGACGATAGACAATTCTCCCCCGGGTGAGATCGTAGGGAGACATCTCGACGCGCACGCGGTCTCCCAACAAGATGCGGATATAATATTTCCGCATCTTACCCGAGAGATAGGCTAACACCTCGTGCCCGTTATCGAGGCGCACTTTGAACTGAGTGGCGGGTAAAGCCTCGACGACGGTACCCTCAACTTGAATCTTGCCTTCATCCTTCGCCATTAATACTCCTCCGGAAATTGTTAATTACGCAAACTCAAAACTTACTCACCAGGCCTCGAACGGCGCTTTATCCTTCGAATGGCCTTTTTCTTCTGGATGCGACGCAGTTCACTCTTGGAAACGAACCAGCGTTTGCGGCGCACCGTGCTCAATATGCCACTCTTAGCCACCTTCTTGCGAAAGCGTCTGAGCAACTGTTCCTGAGACTCATTTGGACGCAGATTAACTGTCGCCAATCTTCTCACCTCCTTCCGGTTATACGGTGTGAATATAAGAGATACGATGCCAACTGGTTATAAAAAAACAAAACTCGGCTGACATTCACGCTAACAGCCGAGCCCTACATGACTCTTCTTGCCCTTTATTATCTGGAACACTACAATTCTCTACATGTCACCATCCATTATTTATAGTGTGTTAAGAGCAAAATCGTGAACGTCGTAGAAATTATACCCTGAGGGATAATGTTTGTCAATTAATTTTTAGTTAAATGAACAAAGCCTCTTGGCAATGACCTACTCTCCCAGGGCGCTCCCGCCCAAGTACCATCGGCGCTGGCGGGCTTAACTGCCGGGTTCGGGATGTTACCGGGTGTACCCCCGCCGCTAGAATCACCAAGAGACTTTATTCTCATGTTAAGATACCGATTGAAACTGAATAGAGATAAGTTCGAAAAGTTCCGAGTTCTCCGCACCAGGCGGATAAGTCCTCGGCCATTAGTACGGCTTAGCTCAACACATTGCTGTGCTTACACACGCCGCCTATCAAGCAGGTAGTCTTCCTGCGGCCTTACTCCCTTGATGGGATGAGGGACCTAATCTTGGAGCAGGTTTCCCACTTAGATGCTTTCAGCGGTTATCCTTGCCAGACATAGCTACCCAGCGATGCCGTTGGCACGACAACTGGCACACTAGCGGTCTGTCCACCCCGGTCCTCTCGTACTAGGGGCAGCTCTCCTCAAGTCCCTTACGCCCACAGCGGATAGAGACCGACCTGTCTCACGACGGTCTGAACCCAGCTCGCGTACCGCTTTAACGGGCGAACAGCCCGACCCTTGGGACCTTATTCAGCCCCAGGATGCGATGAGCCGACATCGAGGTGCCGAGCGAGGCCGTCGATATGAACTCTTGGGCCTCACCAGCCTGTTATCCCCGGGGTAGCTTTTATCCGGTAAGCCACGGCCCTTCCACTCGGTACCGTGGGATCACTAAGCCCGTCTTTCGACTCTGCTCGACGCGTTGGTCTTACAGTCAAGCTCCCTTGTGCCTTTACACTCTACGGCTGGTTTCCATTCAGCCTGAGGGAACCTTTGGGCGCCTCCGTTACATTTTGGGAGGCGACCGCCCCAGTCAAACTGCCCACCAGTCACTGTCCTCCACCCGGATTACGGTGTGGAGTTAGGGTCTAGCCAGGGTCAGGGTGGTATTTCACTGTTGGCTCCACCGAGGCTGGCGCCCCAGCTTCACAGCCTCCCACCTATCCTACACAGACCATGCCCAAACTCAATGACAAGCTGCAGTAAAGCTCCACGGGGTCTTTTTGTCCTGCTGCGGGTAACGCGCATCTTCACGCGTATTTCAATTTCACCGGGCCCTTCGTCGAGACAGTGCTCTAGTTGTTACACCATTCGTGCGGGTCGGAACTTACCCGACAAGGAATTTCGCTACCTTAGGACCCTTATAGTTAGGGCCGCCGTTCACCGGGGCTTCGGTTCGGAGCTTCGAGCGACCGAAGTCGCCCTAACCCCTCCCCTTAACCTTCCGGCACTGGGCAGGTGTCAGCCCCTATACATCGTCTTACGACTTAGCAGAGACCTGTGGTTTTGTTAACCAGTCACTAGAGCCCTTTCACTGCGACCTTCCGACGCTCCAACAGTAAATGTCTTCACGTTAGAAGGCACCCCTTCTCCCGAAGTTACGGGGTAAATTTGCCTAGTTCCTTAACGAAGGTTCTCCCGATCGCCTTGGTATACTCTACCCGTCTACCAGTGTCGGTTTGCGGTACGGGCACCTAGGATTCATCACTACGAAGATTTTCTCGGCAGCAAGGCTCAACCACTTCCGCCTTATAGGCTCGCATTCGTGCCTCGGCTCCGTCCACGGATTTTCCTATGGACATCAACGCTTACACACTTACACCCACACAACCAATCGTGGGCTGGCCTACCCCGCTGCGTCTCTCCTTCGCTCCTCCTAGGTGGTTCCGGAATGTTGACCGGATATCCATCGCCAACGCCTTTCGGCCTCGGCTAAGGCCCGACTAACCCGACGCGGATTTACCTGCCGTCGGAAACCTTAGACTTACGGCGAACACGCTTCTCACGTGTTTTAACGCTACTCATGCCTGCATTCTCACTTCTGCCTGCTCCAGCCGTCCTTTCGGTCGACCTTCACCGCTGGCAGAACGCTCCCCTACCGCCCCAGTCAAATGACTGAGACCCATAGCTTCGGTGCCAGACTTAGCCCCGTTGGATTTTCCGCGCAAGACCACTTGACCAGTGAGCTGTTACGCACTCTTTAAAGGGTGGCTGCTTCTAAGCCAACCTCCTGGTTGTCCGAGTAGTCTCACATCGTTTCCCACTTAGCCTGGACTTAGGGACCTTAGCTGATGGTCTGGGCTCTTTCCCTTTTGACTACGAAACTCATCTCCCGTAGTCCGACTGCCATGTTCTGGAGTATCGGCATTCGGAGTTTGGTTGGGTTCGGTAAGCAGTAAGCCCCCTAGCCCATCCAGTGCTCTACCTCCGATACTGAATACATGACGCTAGCCCTAAAGCTATTTCGGGGAGAACAAGCTATCTCCGAGTTCGGTTGGCATATCACCCCTACCCACAGCTCATCCCCTAATTTTGCAACATTAGTGGGTTCGGGCCTCCACGGGCTATTACACCCGTTTCACCCTGGCCATGGGTAGCTCACCCGGTTTCGTGTCTAATCCCTGCGACATGGCTTCCCGAAGGAAGCCCACGCCCTATTAAGACTCGCTTTCGCTATGGCTACGGGTGTCACTCCCTTAACCCTGCCACAGAGATTAACTCGCAGGCTCATTCTCCAAAAGGCACGCCGTCGGGCATTGCGCCGCGCTTCCGGCTTTCGCCGGTGCACAGACACGCCATAGCCCTTCGACTGCTTGTAGACTTACGGTTTCAGGTTCTATTTCACTCCCCTCACCGGGGTACTTTTCACCTTTCCCTCACGGTACTTGTTCACTATCGGTCGCCAAATGTATTTAGCCTTGGAGAGTGGACTCCCCAGCTTCCCACCGGATTAGCGTGCCCGGTGGTACTCTGGAACCCAGCGAGAGTCGATCTGCTTTCGCGTACGGGGCTATCACCCTCTATGGCTGGCTTTCCCACACCATTCTGCTAGCCGATCGATTTGTAACTCTCATATGCTGGGCCCACAACCCCGCTCAAGCAAGCTTGAGCGGTTTGGGCTATTCCCCGTTCGCTCGCCACTACTAGGGGAATGGTCTCTTTTCCTCTGGGTACTAAGATGTTTCAGTTCCCCAGGTTCCCTTCCTCCGACCTATGTGTTCAGTCAGAGGATGCCGCTGGATCGCAGCGGCGGGTTTCCCCATTCGGAAATCCCCGGATCATCGCCTGTACACGGCTTCCCGAGGCTTATCGCAGTGTCCCACGTCCTTCATCGGCATTTGGCGCCAAGGCATTCACCGTAAGCCCTTAGTAACTTATCCACGTGATGCGGAGAAATCGAAACTTTTCATTTCATTCGTTACTACTGCGCTTATACTCTATTCAGTTATTAAGGTGCATTCACCATTTGACCGGTGACCGACGCTCTTGATCTGCATCAAAAGCATCGATCACTTTTCAAATCGTTTGCTTGGTTTTATAAGGTGCCTCGCTGGCAATAGACACAAAACGACCCAG
>DATCIL010000241.1:0-2225 GCA_036507795.1 Anaerolineales bacterium
TATGGGCATCCCGTAGCTCGCTTTCCCGCTTTTTGCTTGACATCTGGCAAGATGAGAATCACAATTGACCGGAGGAGCGCTTTCGCGCATAAATATTTCGTTAGCGCGCCAAAGCGATGGGATAATCAGGGAGTCGCTTGAATAGCCAGAGGCAAGACTTGAAGTTTCTGCCAGTACAAATCCCAACCGCCATTGAGCAACAAGGTTCGCAGGGCAGCCAAAGCGTCACTGGTCTGCTCGCTCCAGTGCATGCCTTGATGCTTCTGTCGTCGGGCTACAATCAGGTCATTGCCTTTTTCGACGTGTGCGCTGCCGATATATTGGCGGTGCGCCCGACGTTCCTGGTAGTTGGGAATGTAGGCCTGTCGGGTTTTGAGATACTGGATCAATTCAGCGAGTTTTTCGATGTTCTTGGCCTGAGGGCGATACTCTTCCAGAATATCCAAAGCCTCCTGAACCTGGCCGCGCCAAAGCTGTGTGAGCAGCAAGCCCAGCAACTCATGTTTGGCTTTGCGACCGCGACAGATCAGGCTGGTCAGGTCATAGCATTTCTTGTGGCAATGATACCAATCCAGAAGCAGGCTGGCCAGTGGCCAGGCGGCCAGACGTTCCTGGAAAAAGCGCATGATCCAGCGCGCCCCGTCAGCGATCAAAATCACTTTCGCCTTGAGCCCGCCGCACAACAGCAACAAGAGCAACAACTGTCGCAAGACCATCTCGATCTTTCCACTCAAGTAGCGATACCCGTCCGGCGTGCGTACGCAGGCAGTTCCCAGTTCCAGGAAACGCCGATGTTCTGGACGCCGCACAACGATTTCATCGGTACTGGCGATAATCTCTCCCGGCTGGACTTGAGGTCCCAAACGACGCAACGCCTCCGCCCGCAGGGTGGGTTCTTCGCGGCGCACCTGGATCACCCGCTCCCAATCACTGGCGCTCACTCCTTGGGGAGGCGCTGGGTTAGGTTGCGCCAGGGCTGTTTCCACCGCCTGATTCAGTTCCGCCGCCCAAGCCGCCGGACGCCGCGGTTCGTGGGCTGGATGCAGCTGTGCCTGCAATCCTTCCAGGTTCGGGCATTGCTCCAATTTTTCTACTTCGGCTTGCTCGGCTTGACGGATCCATTCTCCATGCCGACAGACCCAGCGGCGCACCTGCGTCTCCGACACGACTTCCGGCTCATGCGCCATCCAGCCCAACAGACGCACCGTCGTGCCAAAAGGCAGCTCCTGTGGCAACAGACAGACCCATTCCTGCAAACCCCGCGTCGTGACCTGTCCTTCATGCTCCGGCAGTCCAGCATTGCCCGGCAACGTGTGCCGCTCACTCCCCGGAAGGTAACACACCTGACGCGGCAAGTGCACCACCCCCATCCGACTGACGACTTTCAACAGGTCGTGTCCATCCCCAACCACCGCACCCGCCTGCTCCTGGCGAAATTCTTCCACCAGCAATCCATCGGTCAATCGCCATTGCTCCACCATCAATTGGCGCATCGCTTCCCAGCCCGTCTCGCTCACCTGGCTCTCCAACTCGTTCAAGTAGTGCACTTGCCTAATATCCGACAGGTTCACGATCGGCATGCTTTGTCGCCACAATTCGGTCAGCGTTTCAGGGTTGTCAACTTCGTCAATTTTCGCTATCATCAGTATCAGTTGGCTCATGTGGGTCTCCCGATGTTCGCCTTGCGGCGGTTTAGAGACATCGAGGGTACTCGCACGAGCCAATTTTCATCAAGGGCGCATCCCAGCACTTTGGCGCGCTAAGCTTTCTTTTTCTTCATAGAGTATAAGACCATCGAGCGGCTGCGTACCTTACTAGGATAATCAGCCATTCAGGTCAGCTGCCTTGAATGGCCGCGTCTCAGCTATCAAAGCACGAGCATTATGTACTTGCTTCCAGACGTTCCAATATAAAACGCCGCCCACAGGATTTCAACAGCGGAGACCAATTGGTCTCCGCTATATTCGGTTTTCCTGCTCCCAGCGAGTGATCGCCTTTTGCAGGCAGGTCAATCGTGTGGCATTGGGTCGATGCCCCCGTTCATACTCGATGAGGCGTTCAACGACAGAACGGTCACCGCCCACCTTGCGGAGCAGGTCATCGAATAAGGCTGCTTCCCTTAAAGCGCCCGTGAACAATTCCTCGGCGGGATGTGGCTCGCCGCGTAACTTTCTTATCACGGATTCGATGGCAAGCGAGAATTTGCTCTTCGGGCGGAACTTGGG
>DATCIL010000242.1:0-1292 GCA_036507795.1 Anaerolineales bacterium
AGCCATCAGTGCCGAAGCTAACGCGATAAGTTCACCGCCTGGGGATTACGGTCGCAAGGCTAAAACTCAAAGGAATTGGCGGGGGCCCGCACAAGCAGCGGAGCGTGTGGTTTAATTCGATGCTACGCGAAGAACCTTACCTGGGCTTGACATGCAAGTGGTAGTGAAGCGAAAGCGGAACGACCCTTCGGGGAGCTTGCACAGGTGCTGCATGGCTGTCGTCAGCTCGTGTCGTGAGATGTCCGGTTAAGTCCGGTAACGAGCGCAACCCTTGCTGTATGTTACACGTATCATACAGGACTGCCGGCTTAAGGCCGGAGGAAGGCGGGGATGACGTCAAGTCAGCATGGCCTTTATGTCCAGGGCTACACACACGCTACAATGGCCAGTACAATCGGTTGCAAAACCGCGAGGTGGAGCCAATCCCGAAAGCTGGTCTCAGTTCGGATTGCAGGCTGCAACTCGCCTGCATGAAGTCGGAGTTGCTAGTAACCGCAGGTCAGCAACACTGCGGTGAATACGTTCCCGGGCCTTGCACACACCGCCCGTCACGTCATGGGAGCTGGCAACACCTGAAGCCGGTAGCCTAACCGTAAGGAGGGCGCCGTCGAAGGTGGGGCTGGTGACTGGGACGAAGTCGTAACAAGGTAGGTGTACCGGAAGGTGCGCCTGGATCACCTCCTTTCTAGGAGCTCTGAGCGACAATCCGGCACTTTCGTGGTGCAGATTGGAGCTCTACTCCAAAAATATCTCGCTTTGTGCCGAGATGCTGGATGGCCAGCAGCCTTCCTATCACTCCTCAGTTGCTAAGGTTCCGAGAGCGCTCGGGCCTGTAGCTCAGTTGGTTAGAGCACTGTGCTGATAACGCAGGGGTCACTGGTTCGAATCCAGTCAGGCCCACTACCCCAAGTGGAATTTGGGGATGTAGCTCAGTTGGGAGAGCGCCGCCTTTGCACGGCGGAGGCCAGGGGTTCGAATCCCCTCATCTCCACTGAGCTTTTATCACGAAAGGCGAGTGATTTGGGTTTAGTTGCTAACAACTTGATCAATTGAAGGATTAGGCATCATCCCGTGGTATTTTTTTGCGACCCGGCGATGAGCCGGGTCGCCTTGCGTAAACTATCTTTACAAATTCAATAAACGCTTCATTGCGGTTCGTGATCGAGGGGTGCCTCTGACACCGCTAAACGTGAGAGCCACCCCTCGGCAACTAACCGCCGAAGAAATTTGCGGATCTTTTCAATAATTGGGGAAAAGGGTGTTTGTTGCTGCGGGCGAAGCCCGCAGCAACA
>DATCIL010000243.1:0-4588 GCA_036507795.1 Anaerolineales bacterium
TAAATCCAGTCAAGAAAGGCCTGGTCAAACACCCGAGAGATTGGCCATATAGTAATTATCGGGAGTGGGTTGGAACCAGATCTGGGAAATTGTATGACCCAGAATTTGTTGTTATGTTTTTCCCGAATCCAGAAGACTACGAGAGATTTGTACTTTCTGAGATATCTCCAGATGTAGAGAGTCAATTAACCAAGTATTATCTGGAATAGTCGGCAGGATGAGCCTAGGGAAGGTTTTTATTAACGGTAATCAATCTTTGGCGAGCAACCTTCGCAAGGCTTGGTCGAGATGGATTCTTATACATTTTCCGTTATCTTATCTACCGTCGGTCTCGTCCTCGGCCTCTTTCTTGCCTATTGGATCCACAGCCGGCACCAGTTGGAAGTCCACGTACCTCCAACAGAAATCCCTGAAAATTATCCTGCCCCGCTGATTTCGATCATCGTCCCGGCGCGCAATGAGGCCAGGAATATCCGCCGTTGTGTTCACAGCCTGTTCGCGCAGACTTACCCAAACTATGAGCTCATCATTGTTAATGACCGGTCGACCGATGCGACCGCTGAGATTCTGGACGAGATCCTCCGCTCCGCTCAGGATGATAAAAATGCAGGGCAGGTTGGCTTCGAGAGTGGGAAGGCTGATGCGGGCGGCCATAGGGAGCCGCCTTTGCACGTCCTCGAAGGGGAGGAAATGCCCCCAGGTTGGGCGGGCAAGCCGCATGCGCTGGTTCAGGGCGCCGAGGCTGCCAAAGGCGAGTGGCTGTGCTTCATCGACGCCGATACTTTCGCTTCACGCCAACTGATATCTTCTACCTACCAGGCCGCCATACTGCATCGGGCGGATATGTTCACGATTATCACCGAACAAATCCTTGGTTCCTTTTGGGAAAAGGTGCTCATTCCGGTGGTATTCACCGGGCTTTCCTTCGGCTTTCCGGCTGACCAGGTCAATGATCCGGAGCAGCCCAACGCCATTGCCAATGGGCAATTCATCCTCATCCGGCGAGCGGTATACCAGGCAACCGGCGGGCACCGCGCAGTATATGACCGCATCGATGAGGACAAGGCGATTGCGGAATTGGTCAAGGGCGCCGGCTACCGCCTGGTCCTGGCCGATGGCCGCGCTCTGGCCCGTACGCGCATGTACACCTCCTTCGGCGAGCTGTGGGAGGGTTGGACCAAGAACATCTTCCTGGGTATGCAGGGCCGGTTGGCGATGCTGGTCTTCGGTGGTATGCTGGGACTGATTGGCGCATTGGGTCTGCCCGGCTGGCTGCTGGCAGGTGTGGTGTGGTGGGCCAGCGGTGGTGGCGCGCCGGCGGCAGTGGTTGCTTCGGAAGTGCTCATTCTCTGCGGTGTTTTATTATGGCTGCGTTCTCTGGCTGCCCGGGCGTTTAATATTTCCCCGCTCTACGCCTTCACGCTGCCTTTAGGGGCATTGATCTTCACGGGGATGATGTTTGCTTCGGCCTTTAAAGTGCTTTCCGGTGTGGGGGTGACCTGGAAGGGGAGGAGATACAGGGCGTAAAGTGAAACTTATGTCCAACTGCCCTTCCGCCCCTATCCTCTATCCTCTATTCTCTAACTCTTCGTTCTACGAGGAGGGATGCGGCCCTTGGTCTAAGAGAGCAAAATCCTTGCCACGGTCGATTTCCCACGGATAGATAATAAAGGCATCCGTAATGGCTGCGTAGTAATCCGGGCGGACCGAGCCGAAGATATTGCGATGGGGGTTGAAGTGCAGGACGCAAGTGAAAGGAGTGCCTCCGGCCGCCACCACCCGGTTCTTCACAGAGGTAATCGTCCTGCCAGATCCCCATACATCGTCGACCACCAGCGTGCGGCGATCACCCAGCAGGTCATCGTCGGGGAACTGCAGGAATCTGGGCCAGGCGAACAGACCGGACTTTTGCCTTTCTAACTCAGCCGGAAAATCGACTGCGGCGGTCAAGATGTGCTTTATGTCCATGGCCTCGGACAAGAGACCGCCTGGAACGATGCCGCCGCGCGTGATGATCAGCATAGCCTCAAAATCGAACTCGAATTGGGGCAGCAGGTGATCAATTAAAGCGTCTACATCCTCCCATGTAATTATTTCTTGACGCATTTGATTCATCATTGGCTCCTAACACCTGTTCTGTGAGTTCATTATAGCAAACTTGGGGGATCGACTTCGACTCGCCAATCCCCAAAATCCCGTCCTCTCAGCAAAGAGACCGGATCGGGACCGCGCAGTATAATTTGCCAGCGGTACATACCGTTTATGCGGGCATAGAAGCAGGGCACCGGTCCAATCATCTGGGTGGCCGGCCCGGCCGCTGCTGCCAGCCATTGCCGCATTTTTGCTGCCATTTCTTTTGCAGCTGCTTCCGCCTCAGACCCATTGATATGCCGGTACTCCAGCCGGACCAGCCTGGCGAAGGGTGGATACCCCAGTTTTCGCCGGTACTGCAACTCTTGTTGGTAGAATGCCGCGTAATCGTGCCTGGCGGCTGCCTGGATGACGTAATGCTCAGGTTGAAAAGTTTGTAGGATGACCTGACCACCCAGCGGGCTGCGACCAGCGCGCCCACCCACCTGGGTAAGTACCTGAAAAGTGCGTTCCGCCGCGCGGTAATCGGGGAGATTCAGACCGACGTCCGCCAGCACCACCCCGACCAGGGTCACCAGTGGCAGGTCTAAACCCTTGGCCAGCATTTGAGTCCCGACGAGGACATCGGCGCGGTGGGCGGCAAAATTCTCTAAAATAAGATCGTGAGCGCCCTTTTTACGCGTGGTGCCGTAGTCCCAACGCAGGGTGCGAACTCCAGGGAAGAACTCCCGGACTTCGGCCTCAACCCGCTCTGTACCGGTTCCATACTGGCGAATGCGAGCGCTCCCGCAGTTCGGACAGGTCTCCGGCATCTTCCGGCTATAGCCGCAGTGGTGGCAGATGAGCGCTTTACGCGGGGAATGGAAGGTCAAAGGAATATCGCAGCGGGGACAGAGCAGATTGTACCCGCAATCCCGGCAAAAAACGTAGGTAGCGGTCCCGCGGCGGTTCAGGAACAAAATCGCCTGCTGTCCGTTTTCCAGCACGCCAGCCAGGGAGTTTTGCAGGGCGCGGCTGAAGATCGAGCGATTCCCGGCTTTGAGCTCCGTGCGCATGTCGACGACATGAACCGGCGGCAAATCGATCATGGCGGCTTCCTGCTCCAGCGGGCGATAGTGGGAGACAGGCCAGTCCTTGGTCTGCCCTGCGCCGCTCCCAGGCGCATTTCTCACTGCAGCTATGTATTTCATCTGGGCCTGCAGTGCCTGGCGATGGGCAAGGATCCGGCCCGGAAGGCGTAGATAGCGCCAGTCTCCCCTGGCGGCGCGGTAGCGGCTGGCGATATCGGGCGTGGCCGACCCCAGTAAGCACACCGCTCCTATGAGACGGGCATAGGCGATGGCGGCTCGGCGGGCGTGGTAGTAGGGGAGCCCCTCGCTTTGATAGTACGAATCATCATGGCTTTCGTCTACCACTATCAATCCCAGATCGGGGAACGGCGCAAAAAGCGCGCTGCGTGGGCCGACAATGACGGCAATATCCGCCTGCCGCGCCCGGCGCCAGGTATCGTAACGTTCGCCGGGCGACAGGCCCGAGTGCATGAGCCCAACTTTACCCGGAAAACGCGCCAGGAAGCGCCTGACCGTCTGAGGGGTGAGGGCGATCTCCGGCACCAGCACAATCGCCTGCCGGCCAGATTTAATCGTTTCGGCGACAGCATGCAGGTAGACCTCGGTTTTGCCCGAACCAGTGACTCCGTGGAGCAAGAACGGCGGAACGGGTTGGCCAGTCAAGGCAGCGGCAATGCCAGGTTTTATCTGCTCCCAGGCAGCGGCCTGATCGCCAGTGAGCGGAGGCGGCTGAGAAGCGATGAATTCGATATCTTGCAAAGGATCGCGCCAGACTTCGCTCTCTCCTAAGTTGACGAGGCCACGTTCAGCCAGGTAACGCAAATCCTCGAGACTGCCTCCGCTCTCGGCGTAAATCCAGCTGGTATTAACCGGCCCGCGTTCGCGCGTGAGGAACCGCAGCATGGCCTGGCGGCGCTGCAGCGCTTTGGTCCCGTTCCTGCCCAGGTTCGAGAGTTCTGCCTCGGCAACTTCCGTAGAAACTGCCAGTTGAGCGGTTCGAACGGATCTGGGTTGTACCCTCGGTTCGCGCAGAACCGACTGAGTAAAGAGCAAGCCCTGCCGTACCAGGGCGTTCGCCGCCGCACGCCAGTTGCGCCGGGGTAAGGCCTGGTTGATCTGCCGGCCGCGCAGCGGACCTCGCTCCCGCAGCAACTCGACCAGGCGATTTTGCAGCGGGCTGAGCCTCTCCGCACTGACCAGCGCATTATCGTGGCGCTCGCCAAGCAAGGTTTCTTTTAGGGTGTAGAGCGTATCGGCCAGCTGGCTCAACCCTACAGGCAGCATCAAGTTGACACAGGCGGATAATGGCGCCACAGCGCTTTTAGACATGTATTCGGCCAACGCCAGCTGGCTTGAGGTGAGAACAACATCCGGATCGATCAATCCGGAAACCGGGCGAGTTTCCGCCACGGCAGGCTGGTCCACCT
>DATCIL010000244.1:0-6139 GCA_036507795.1 Anaerolineales bacterium
GTTTGAACATGTGGCCTTCTCGAGATTACGCTTTACGGATTACGCATTACGCAATTGTAACTGGTTAAGGAAAGTTGAGCTTCATTTGGTGGAGGCGGCGGGGTGGGTGGCGGTTTCGAGACCGGAAATGTCAGGAATACCCTGGGCGGCGCAGGCGCTGTCCAGGCCGGCTCGGCCGACAATGACATCTGCGGGTTCCTGCAAACGACGCAGCATCCCGGCCAAAGGCAAGACGAGGAGGGAGACAGCGCCGCCCAGGATATACCCGCTGGCAATGGAGCTGACCCGGGAGACGTAACCCAGACCGGTTTGAGCGAGGATGCCGCCACCGCTACCAACCATGGAGTTGAGGGAGAGAATCGCGGCGCGCTGCCCAGAAGGGATTACCTGGTGCATATAAGCGTGGATCACGGGCGTGCTCACTCCAGTAGTCGCCATGTATACCAGAAGGAGGATCACAGCCACCCAGAACGACCCGGTCAGGCCCACCCCAATGGTCGCCAGCCCGCCGATAGCGGTCGCCCATAAGATTAAGGTGGTGCGCTTACCGCAAAAACGCGTAATCCATTCTACCAGCCCATTACCGGTCATGGTGGCCAGGGAAATGAACGCAGCGATAACCCCAGCCACCCACACGGCGTCTTGTCCCAGCAGGTCCAGGAAGTAAGGCTGCCAGGCGTAAAAACCCCAATACAGGAAGCCGCTTTGGATTAAGGACATGAGAAAAATCAAGCGCAACGAAGCGTTGCCCAAACCGAACTTGAGGCTGGCCTGCGCGACGGCTTTCATTTCCTGGGGAATGCGCTCGAGGGAGAGGGTCCTCGGCTGGTAACCGATGTCGTGCATTGTGACAAAAGCGAATCCGAATAGAAGGATGAGCAGCAACGAGCGCCCAACGAAGGGAATTGCCAGATCTATTTGACCCAGGAGACCGCCGCCCACAGTGCCGACCAGCATGGCCGCGCCGCTAATAAACTCGGTGCGGGCGAAGACCTGGTCCAGTGAGCCCTGATATCCCACGGCATTGAGCGCATCGACCAACCAGGCTTCCACCGCCCCGGAGTAGAATGTGTAACCCAGACCAAGGATGACGGACATCAAGGAAAACAGGGCTAATCCCCCGCCTAGCAGGGAAATGCTAACATAGCCCAATGTGCCCAGGGAGAGCACGCTCAGGCTGAGCAAAAAGGAAAGGCGCCGGCCGCGCGTATCCGCTAATACGCCAGTGGGGATCTCGAAAACGGCCATGCCGACCGAAAAGAAAGCGTTTGCGATGAAGACTTCCAGGATGTTCAGGCCGGCATCCAGCAGGAACAGCGTGTTTACCCCCCAGATCAAGGAAGCAGAGAGGGTATAGAGTCCTGCGATGACATAGTAACTGCGGATGATTTTTTCTGGCTGCACGCGGGCTCCAGCGGGGCCGGGTTAGAGAAGGGGCGGGTCAGAGACCCGGCGGATTCTGATACCCGCCCCTACGATCGATAGATGCCGAGAATGACGGGCATGCCGTCAATTTTGTGGGTTTCGACATGGGCTTCCGCTGGCGGCGCGCCGGGGATGAGCTCGGTGGAGAGGGTCTCCGCCTGGATGTAATCACCCCAGGCCTGGAAGACCCGAGCTAAATCCCCGTCCGCCTGGTAGTACGTCAGGATGCGGTCTTCGATATTGAAATCGGCGTTCTTACGCATGGCCTGCACACGCCGGACAATCTCCCGCGCCAGGCCTTCCGAGCGCAGCTCGGGCGTGATTGTGGTATCGAGGGCTACGGTTGCTGTGCGATCCAGGGCCACGGCCAAACCCTCAGCGGGCTGGGTTTGCACCAGGAGCTCTTCTGGGGCGAGCTCAATCCTATCTCCATCCAGGTCTAAGTGAACGGCTTCACCGGCCTGGACGGCGGTGGCGATCTGCTCGGCGTTGACACCGGCGAGGGCCTGGCGCAACCTGGGGAACCGGGCGCCAAATCGAGGGCCGAGTAGCTTGTTGTCCGGCAGGATCTGGTAGTCGACCAGCTGGCGGACCTCCTCCACGAACTCGAAGTCTTTCACATTGAGCTCGTCCTTGACGATCTCAACCATTTCAGGGTTCAGGCGCCGCCGCTTACCGGCGTAGACCAGCACCTTTGCCAGCGGCTGGCGGACCTTCAAGCCGGCGCTGTTGCGAGCGCTTAACCCGAGACTGGCAACCTGGCGGGCCAGCGCCATCTGCTCAAGCAAGTCTTCATCCACTACGGAAGGGTCAGCCTGAGGCCAGGCGCAGTGGTGCACGCTCTCATAAGCGGTGGGGTGCGCCGATCGCACCAGGTTCTGATACATGGCTTCGGGGACGAAGGGGATGATCGGCGCAAGGGTTTTGGCAAACTTGACCAGAACGTGATAAAGCGTGACGTAGGCGGCGTTCTTGTCCGCATCGTGCTCGCTCTTCCAGAAGCGCCGCCGGCTGCGGCGCACGTACCAGTTGGTCAGGTCATCCAGGAAAGATTCGATGGAGAGGGTTGCGCTGTAAACGTCGGAGTTTTCCAGCTTTTCCGTCGCGACCTGGATCACTTGGTTGATGCGCGCCAGAATCCAGCGATCCAGGAGATTGAGCTGGCCGATCTCGGGCGCCGGTCCTTCTGGCATGGCAGGGTCAAAGCCATCCTGCGAAGGCATCCAGCCGTCCAGGTTTGCGTAAGTCGCCAGGAAGCTGTATACGTTCCAGAGAGGAATCAGGAAGTTGCGGCGGGCTTCGTCGCCGCGATGGTAGCCGAAGAGCAGGTCGTTTTCCGGCTTATGGTTGCTGTACAGCCAGCGCATGACGTCCACGCCCATATTGTCGGCGGCTTCGTTGAATTCGATGGCGTTGCCCCAGCTCTTGTGCATGGCGCGCCCGTCCTCGGCTAACAGGGTGGCATAGCCGAAGTTCTCCAGGAAGGGCGGGCTGTTGTCGATGACAGTGGCCATGGCCAGCAGGCTGTAGAACCAGTTGCGAAACTGCCCCGGGAAGGATTCGCTGATCCAGTCGGCCGGGTACCATGTTTCCCAGTATTGGCGGTCGTGGCGGTAGCGCAGCGTACTGAAGGGTACGATGCCAGCGTCGAGCCAGGGATTGCCCACATCGGGGATGCGGCTCTTCACGCCGCCGCATTCCGGGCAATCGATTTTGACGGCATCGATGTAAGGGCGGTGGGGCGTATGGCCTGAGAACACCTCCCAACCGGCGACAGCGCGCTCCTGCAGTTCTACTTCATTTCCAATGACTTCAAAATGGCTGCAATCCTCGCACACCCAGATGGGCAGCGCCAGGCCCCAATAGCGTTTCTTGCTGATCATCCAGTCATGCATGTTGCGCAGCCAGTCCATCTCGCGGGCGTAGCCGAACTCCGGGATCCAGCGGATCTGGTCAACGACATCCATGATCTGGTAGCGCAGGCTGCGCTCTTTTTCTTCAGGGGTGAGGGCTTCACGAGGCTTATCATAGACCTCGCCCATGCTGATGAACCACTCGTCCACCAGGCGGAAGACCAGCTCGGTGCCGCAGCGCCAGCAGGTCGGGTAACGGTGGGTGTAATCTTCCACATTGTAGAGCAGGCCCTTTTCGTCAAGATCAGCGAAGATCAGGTCGGCGACTTCGGACACATGTTTGCTGGTCAGCCAGCCAAACCCTTCGACGAAATGACCCTCCTCATTGAGCGGAGCCAGGATGGGGAAGTTGTGTTCCCGGCCGAGCTGGAAGTCCTCGGCGCCGCAGCCGGGGGCGATGTGGACGATGCCAGTCCCCTCGGTCTCGCCGACTTCGTCCCACAGGATGACCTGGTGCGCTTCCACGGCGGACTGCTCAACGCCACGGGTCAGTTTGGTCAGCTGGGTGTGGCCGCCGGGTTCCTGGGCGGCAGGCAGGTCATCGAAGGGTCCAGCGTAGGTCCATCCCTCCATGTCGCGGCCTTTGAGCTCAGCGAGCACCTGGTAATCGCCGCGCAGCATGTGCACGGTGCCTTTGGAGAGGTAGATCACCTGGTCGCCCTGCCTGACCTTGATGTAGGTGAGGTCCGGACCGACGGCGGCAGCCACGTTGCTGGTCAGGGTCCACGGTGTGGTTGTCCAGACCAGCAGGGATTCGTTTTCCCGGCCGCGCAGGGGGAAGCGCAGGGTCACGCTGGGGTGGGTGAGCTGTGCATAACCGTCGGTAACGATCTCGTGCTGGCTGATGGCCGTGGCGCAGCGCGGGCACCACGGCATAACGTCGGAGCCCTGATACAGCCAACCCTTCTCCCAGCACTTCTTCAGGAACACCCAGATCATGTAATTGTTTTCGTTGGAGAAGGTGAAGTAGCTGCCCCCCAGTTCGGGCAACCCCAGCCGGCCGACGATCTGCTCCACCGTGTCGGTGACTCGCTCTTGGGCGTCTTCCGCTCCTTCGGAGCCGGCCACGGTGACTACCTGGTTGGCGTCTTCCATCAGCTTGTCTGCCAGCCAGCGCAGCTGGTCGGTGTCATTCCAATCCATCCAGTACCCCAGGCGGATGGATTGTTCTGTCTGGATGGCGGCGTAGCGCAGCACGCGGGCCTTACATTTGCGTACGAACTGCTCCAAACCATACTCTTCAATATCCTTCTTGGATTTGAAGCCCATCTCCTTCTCGACTTCAACCTCGACCCACAGGCCCTGGCAGTCGAAGCCATTCTGGTAGCGCAGCTTGCGGCCGCGCATGGTCCAGAAGCGCTGGAACAGGTCTTTGTATGTGCGTCCCCAGCCGTGATGGACGCCCATGGGGTTGTTGGCGGTAATGGGGCCGTCGATGAAGGACCAGGGCTCATCCGCTTCGTGAAGCCGGCGCAATTTGATGAAAGCCTTGGTCTGGTCCCAAAATTCCAATAGCGCCCGTTCCTGGGCGGGAAAGTCCACTTTCGGGGGGACTTCTTTAAATGGCATACGTTCTTCCTCCTGGGCTTGTTGATTTAGCTGCGGCAGGCCCATTTTTTAACACGAAGATCACAAGGGGCAGGAAGTACCACGAAGGTAAGAAATTTGGATTAATAAAGAAACTCCCGTCCCTTATCAGGGACGAGAGCCAAAAGATTAGTGCTCCCGCGGTACCACCCTGGTTTCTGCGCTTGCAGACACCTCGGTCGAATACGTAAGTGATCAGTAATCAGTTACCAGTAATCAGTATTCTCCAAGCCTTGCTACTGATAACTTGTCACTGTTTACTTATTACTTGAAATATTCGCGTCCAGGTAACGGCGGACGAGTCCGGCTTACTTAGTCGCTTAAGCTTTCAGTTCGCGGCTCCGGAAGGATTTTCGGCCTGCTGGTTTGACCTGGCTCGCACCGTACCCAGGCTCGCTGGCAACCCGCGGCAGGCTTACTCGTTTCCATCTACGCCTTTTAGGACTATGTAAGGCAAGATTATGCCACAAATCCAGGCATTGGTCAACGGCTCCGCCTACTCGGTGTACAGGCACGAGTTGTCAGCGATAAAGGCTCAAGCCGCCATCCAGCACATGCTCAAGCCCGAGTCATTCCTATGACCGTCCTCGGCGGCGTTCCACCCGCGCCTACACTCCGCCCCATCCTGATATGCTCCCCCGCTCGCCTGCTCAGCCCGAGTCATTCCGATGACCGTCATCCTTATGACCGTCCTCGGCGGCCTACTATCCGCTCAAGCCGCCGTCCTCGGCGGCGTCCTGCGCCCCAAGCGCAGCGACGACTGCCAGCCCTCCTTACAGAAATGCAAGGTTGATTGTGAAATCCTTGACTTCCGCACATAATCTGGTAAAATAGCATTATGGACAACCAACGCCGTTGTCTGGGCGCGCCTCCATATCACGGTCCAAAAATCCTCCACCCTTCATCCGGGTTTGTCCGTGCAGAACACCGATCTTCCAATCTTCCATTCTTCCACTCCTCCCCCTTCCAACTCTATCCCTTATCCCCTATCCCCTGCTTCTTCCCACCATTCGTTCCTCGAAAAAAGTGAAAACGAATAACGAATCACCATCCATCGCATTCGTTCCTCGAAAAAAACACAATTAATATTTTTTTACTCAAAATCTTATGTAAATCCACTCCCGGTGGGCCACTCAACAATCACCCATCACCCATCATCTACCCCCTGCCGCCTCCACCCCTTCACCCGTGCTCCCCAGCTCCCATGCCCTTCT
>DATCIL010000245.1:0-1075 GCA_036507795.1 Anaerolineales bacterium
CTGCGTGACATTGACGACACAAGTCTTTGGCAGGTTGGCTTCGCCCTTGCGGATACGCACATTACCCGGAAGCCCTGCGTAGCGGAGGTTAGATGTAATTGCCACAACGACCACTGTATTAAGACGGCTGCGATTAAAACGGTCATGTTGGAGGATGAGAGCTGGACGGCGGCCCCACGGCTCAGAGCCTCGCGCTCCGGAAAATGAGACCCAATAAATATCTCCCTGGTGTATTACCACCTCTCTTTGCGCCATGGGCTCATCCTTAGAAACTCATCTGTCGTGCGCTTTTGTTCGGCGGCGATGCTTTCGTCCGAAAGAAGCGCATCGATGCGAGCTGTAATATCCCGCTCACGCTTGACGCGCGCCAGCCTCGATAGAATGGTGGCGATAACGCGGCTGCGGGATTCGCCCCGACGCGAGGCAAGCTCGTCAACCGTATCCAGCACAGGTTCCGGCAAGGATATGGCAATCTTTCTCATAGGCATAGATCCGTTCTCCTTTCATCGCTGCTAGGTCGAATGCCTCGATTGAAGCCTGACATTCGGGTATTCCATTATGTTCATACCATACTGGCACCCACTCCTGCAACCAGCAGATTCCGACCTTGCTTTGATAGGAAGTAATTCGGAAGAAATGAGAAGCAGATGAGGTTGGTAAAGCCCCAGGGGCCTTTGATCAGGCCCCGGAGCTTCTCATGATCACTTTACAATCCGCACCGAATCCGTGCCTGTAATGGGCACCCCTCCCGTCGTCTCACCCGTTAAAGTTGCCTTACTCAATGAGCCGCTCAGATTCTTTTAAGTCATCATGGGCATCCTAGCGCGGCCCTGATCTAATTCTGGGGACACCATACTTAATTATTGACTTCGGGCTTACGCCGCCATAGCCTTGCTGCATGGCAAGACTCGCACGGGTCGTGGCGCCAGGCCTGCCCCATCACGTCACTCAGCGGGGCAATCGCAGGCAGGAGACCTTTTTCTGTGAAGAAGATTATGAGCAATACATCCGTCTGATGTCTGAGTGGTGCTCGCGCTGGGACGTGGACGTCTGGGTCTACTGCTTGATGCCTAAC
>DATCIL010000246.1:0-1550 GCA_036507795.1 Anaerolineales bacterium
GAACTAAAGCGCCATGAATTCGAACTGGACGATATAACGGATGTACTTCTCACCCATATCCATCTCGATCATGCCGGCGCAGCCGGGTCGCTCGCCCGGCACGGCGCCCGCATTCACGTCCATCCTGTCGGTGCGCCTCACCTGATCAATCCGGAGAAGCTGCTTGCCAGCGCGGGCCGGATCTATGGAGATATGATGGAGCAGCTCTGGGGAGAATTCCTTCCTGTCCCGGAGAGCCGATTAAACGTTCTTGAGGACGGGGATGTTGTTGAAATTAGCGGGTTAAGATTTAGGGCTGTGGATACACCCGGGCACGCTTACCATCATTTCGTCTATCTTTTCGAAGAGGTCTGTTTTAGCGGGGACATTGGTGGGGTGCGTTTGCCAGGCACCCATCACATCCGGATACCCATGCCGCCGCCAGAGTTTCATCTGGAGACCTGGCGGAATAGCCTTGAACGATTGCAAGGTTTTAAATTCTCTAAGATTGCACCCACCCATTTTGGAATCTTCGCCGACCCAGACTGGCATTTGAGTGCCTTAATCAAGGCTTTAGATCAGATCGAAGACTGGATGCAAACGATCATGCCCGGCGATCCCGATATTGACCAGCTAAAAAGCGCCATCACTGAATGGGCCCGGCGGCGGTCAATTGAGGATGGCGCTGAACCGGCTATCGTCAATTCCTACGAAACAGCCAACCCTTCATGGATGTCCGCCTATGGCATCCAGCGTTACTGGCGAAAATATAGAAATGACAAATCCTGATCCTGAATCTATCGAGAGACCTGAAACCGAAACCACACCTGGTGATTTAGATTTCTGCCCACGCTGCGGGCAGAAAATTGAGGAGATTATTTGGGGAAATACGAATTGCCCGCGCTGCGGTCTCCACTTTGAATGCTGCTGATGCATGAAGATTTCGTTAATTTCTCACCTGGTCTGATAGCATCCCTGAGGCGAGCCAGCTCTATCGTCGCCTTAACCGGAGCCGGCATTTCTGCCGAAAGCGGCGTCCCAACGTTTCGGGAAGCTCAATCCGGGCTTTGGGCCCGATATAACCCTCAAGAATTGGCCACACCCAGAGCGTTCCGCCAAAATCCTCAATTAGTCTGGGAGTGGTACTCCTGGCGTAGGGAATTGGTGTCGCAGGCCCGGCCAAACCCAGGTCACTTTGCCCTGGCGGAGATGGAGAATTACGTCCCTTCTTTCACGCTTATCACCCAAAATGTGGACGGACTGCATTACCAGGCTGGCAGCCGTTCGATCATCGAGCTGCATGGAAATATTCACCGGACGAAGTGCTCCAAAGAAGGCGTGATCGTTGAATCTTGGAACGGTGATGGCGAAATACCGCCGCGCTGCCCCCACTGTGGCAGTTTCCTGCGACCGGATGTGGTCTGGTTTGGCGAAAGCCTTCCAAGGGAGGCCTTGATGTCGGCGCAACTTGCCGCTCGGAACTGCGACGTCTTCATCTCAATCGGTACATCTACTGTCGTCGAGCCAGCAGCTTCTCTGCCGTTTATGGCCCTGGAGCATGGAGCGGTTGT
>DATCIL010000247.1:0-1244 GCA_036507795.1 Anaerolineales bacterium
GGGGCCGGACGGCAAGATTTTATTCACCGAAAATCACCTGTCCCCCGCGGAATCCCAGGAGTTTAGCCTGGTCGCTGCTCCCCTTGATGCTGGCGAATCGCTCGAGATGGTCCCACTTGCTGGTATGTTCGCTTACCCGGCTGCTTCACCGCTTCAAGAGCTGCCCTCCGGAGAGGGGTCCTACCAGGTGGCTTACCTGCAGGCCCTCTTCCCTACCCAGAGCGAAACCAGCCGGTACCAGCTCATGGTAATGGACCGCGATGGCTCCAACCGCCAGATGCTTTTCCCTAAAGAAGGCGCTGGGCTTGAGCCTCAACAGGTGGTCTGGTCGCCGGAGCCGATGGACGGCCAAACCGGTTACGCTTTGGCCGTTTTGCACCAGGATAACCTCTGGCTGGTCGATTCGAGCGGCGGCGCCGCCTGGCAGATCACGGGTGATGCGCTGACCAGCCGGGTGGATTGGAAATGATCGTTTCATTTAGAGGATATTAACGATGCGCATTCTTGTGACTGGAGCGGCCGGATTCCTGGGCTCGCATTTGTGTGACCGTCTGCTGGAGGAAGGGCACGAAGTCGTTGGCATGGATAATTTCATCACCGGTGACCCGCGCAACCTGGCCCACCTGAGCGGTCATCCCTCCTTTTTGTTTATCCGGCACGACGTTTCGAATTTTATTTTCGTGCCCGGCAATCTCCACGCTGTCATACATTTTGCCTCTCCGGCCAGTCCAAATCCGATTTCTCCTTACGGCTATTTGAACTTGCCCATCCAAACCATGAAAGCCGGCGCGCTCGGCACCCATAATACCTTGGGCATTTCGCGAGACCGAGGGGCGCGCTTCCTGCTGGCCTCCACCAGCGAGATCTACGGCGACCCGGAAGTGCACCCTCAAAAGGAAGCCTATTGGGGACATGTCGATCCAATTGGACCTCGCTCAGTCTACGACGAAGCCAAGCGCTTTGCCGAAGCCCTGACGATGGCCTACCATCGTTTCCACGGCGTCGATACGCGCATCATTCGCATTTTTAATACTTACGGACCCCGCATGCACATTGATGATGGGCGTGCGGTGCCCAATTTCCTGCAGCAGTCTCTGATGGGACAGCCGCTCACCGTTTACGGCGACGGCTCGCAGACGCGCAGTTTTTGCTACGTAGACGACTTGATCGAGGGTATTTACCGCCTGCTGCTCTCCGACTATCACGAACCGGTCAACATCGGTAACCCCGATGAGATCACTATC
>DATCIL010000248.1:0-14675 GCA_036507795.1 Anaerolineales bacterium
TACTGGGATCGGACACCGCCGACATTACCATCATCGAGTACAGCGACTTTCAGTGACCGGGCTGCGGCAGCCTTGCGCCCGTGCTGGCGCAACTCGTCGAAGAATTTCCAGAGAATGTTCGCGTGGTTTACCGGCATTTCCCGCTGATCGAGACCCATGATAAGGCCTCCTTAGCCGCACAGGCAGCCGAAGCTGCCGGCGAGCATGGGGAGTTCTGGGCAATGCACGACCTGCTCTTCGAGAAGCAGGGTGAGTGGTCAACCTTGTCGCCCGAGCAGTTCCATGAATGGCTGCTCGAAAAATCCTCGGAACTTGGCCTGGACCAGGATCAGTTCAGCGCCGAGCTGGACAGTGAAGAGAATCAGGCGCAAATTCAAGAAGCCTGGGATTACGGTAGGGAGATCGGATTGCCAGGTACACCGTTCGTATTGATTGACGGGAATTATTATGGCGGTCCGCGAGATTACTGGAACATGGAAGCCATCGTTAAAATGACCTTGCTGGAGGACCAGCAATATATTGAGTGCCCGCCCATGATCATCGATCCAGGCAAACAATACACTGCCACCCTGGAAACCGAGAGGGGCGAGATTGTATTGGAACTCTTCCCTGACGTGGCTCCCCTGGCGGTCAACAGCTTTGTTTTTCTAGCGCGGGATGGTTGGTTTGATGGGGTTACCTTTCACCGGGTTATCCCTGGCTTCGTAGCCCAGGCAGGCGACCCAACCGGCACCGGATTTGGCGGGCCCGGCTACGCTTTTGACAACGAAATCTCCCCTGACTTAAAGTTTGACCGGCCTGGGATGCTCGGCATGGCAAACGCCGGACCGGGTTCCAACGGCAGCCAGTTTTTCATTACGCTTGGACCTGCTGAAAACCTGAACGGTGATTATACGATCTTTGGCCAGGTGATCTCCGGACAGGAAGTTGTGGAGAGTTTGACAGCCCGTAATCCGGCACAAAACGCCGATCTTCCACCAGGCGATAAGATTTTGAGCGTGACCGTTGAAGAACGATAATCGCCACATTCACTGGCCTTCAGTGTGGCAGTTCGCCCTAAGCGCCATCGCTGCGGTAGCTTTGTTGGGGGCGGGACTTTCTCTAGCGCTGGCGGGGCTCGCCTGGCGATTCGACCGCTCCGCAAGCATCATCTCGGCAACCCCGTTCTTCTTGATGGCAGCCGGGCTACTGATGAGCGGAATGCTATTGCTGCCATCCGCCGGATTTGCTCTACTGCGGCTGATTGGGTATCCGCGACTCCTGGATCGTTATAAGCTTGATATTCCTTATCTCCGCCCCACCCTCCTGTTCCTACTGGTTCCGGTAATTCTATACGCTGGTCATCTGGTCAATAGCCAGCTGCCGGATTGGGAGTGGCTGCTACTGCCTCCCATTCACTTGCTGGCGATTGGCTTGCCTCTCCTTTGGCTTGTATTCCTGGGAGGCCGCGGGCTGTCCTCCGGATCTCAACAGCAGACCTGGGGAATCCTGGGAAGTGGGCTGGCGTTGAGCCCGCTGCTCATCATGGTGGCCGAAATTGTGGCCGCGGGTCTCTTTCTGGTTTTTGGGGCTTTTTACCTGCTCAGGAGACCTGGGTTGGTCGAAGAACTCTCCAGTCTGGCACAGCGTCTTGTCGAGGCTCCGCCCAACCCGGCGGTATACCAACGCCTCCTGGAACCCATTTTGCTGCAGCCGGGCATTGTCTACGGAGTCTTTATTTTTATTGCGGTCGTCGTGCCTCTCATTGAAGAAGCGCTGAAACCGGTGGGCGTTTGGCTGCTGGCCGGACGAGACATCTCGCCAAGTACGGGATTTGCAGCCGGGTTGTTGAGCGGAGCAGGCTTCGCCCTTTTTGAGAGCCTGGCCTTCACGAGCAACGCAAACCAGTGGTCGTTAGTTGCCTCGGCTCGGATAGGCACCGGCGTGATTCACATCGTCACGGCCGCGCTAACCGGCTGGGCGCTGGTCACCGCCTGGCAAAACGGGCGCTACTTGCGCCTGGGTCTGACCTATTTGACGGCTGTGTTCGTGCATGCGTCATGGAACGGGCTTACCTTACTCGCCACCAGCTTAGAGCTGACCGGTTCCGGCATTTTGGAGAATAATTTCATCACACATTTAGCCGAAATAGCCCCCCTGGGCCTGGGCGTCCTGGCCATCACTGCCTTTGCGATCCTGCTGGGCGCAAACAGTATTTTGAGGAAGCAAGAGAAGTTATCGCAATTGGAAGTTGAACCCAGGCAAACCGTGCTATAATCTCGCCCACGTTTTTTACAGGAGAAAGTATGGAACTAATCGCTTATTTTGTGGATCTTTTCATCCATTTGGACGAACATTTGAACCTGGTCATCCAAAACTACGGCACTGGCACGTATTTGCTGTTGTTCACCATCATTTTCCTCGAGACCGGACTGGTGGTGACGCCATTCCTGCCCGGCGATTCGTTGTTGTTTGCCGCAGGAACCTTTGCCGGGCTGGGATCGTTAAACGTAGCCCTTCTCTTCTTGTTACTCAGCTTCGCAGCCATCCTCGGAGACACCGTAAACTATTGGATCGGTCATTACATCGGCCCGCGTGCCTTTAGCGGCAATATCCGCTTTTTGAAGAAGGAATACCTGGAGCGGACGCATGAGTTTTACGAGCGGCACGGCGGCAAAACCATCATCCTGGCGCGTTTCATCCCGATCATTCGCACCTTTGCGCCCTTCGTGGCCGGCGTTGGCAGAATGACGTACGGGCATTTTATCGCTTACAACGTGGTTGGTGGGATAGCCTGGGTGGCGATCTTTACCTTCGGCGGCTATTTCTTTGGCAACCTGGACTTTGTGCAGGAAAACTTCACCTTCGTCGTTCTGGCAATCATCCTCATCTCCGTCCTACCCGGCGTATACGAGTTCTTCAAGGAAAGGTCTCGATCTTCACAGAGGTTGAGGGCGTAGGACAGGAAGACAGGGTAGACAGGTAAACAAGGTAAACACGTAGACAAGATGGGGGCGGGATTTGGTAAACTGGTAAATCGGTAGATTGGTAAATTGGGTGGTGGCCTACAGGCAGAATTTATAAAATCGGCGGAAGCAATGGGTCCGCCGATTTTGGTTTAGCAAGCGGAGGAATAAATCGGTTCATGGAAGCAATCTCAAATGAGACGCGGCCGCCGATTCGACCTGGCCGCGTTCCCAGAGCATCGGGTGGTACTGGAGTGAGCGCCAGGGATCCGCCATATCGATGTAGTGGGGATGGTAAGGATGTCCGGATTGGCCGGTGGTGTGTATGCTGAGAGAATTGCTTAAATTACTCAAATCCACGATCATTCGCATGGACGGAAGGCTGGTCACTTCGTAAGAACGGCTGGCATTCCAACCGGTCGCATTAACGATATCGCTGCCTCCGGAGGTTGGGAAGGGGCCGCGGTTAAAAAGCTGGTTGATCAGTGGGAAATTGCTCATAACTTGATTTTCGAAAGTGAGCGTATGCAGTTCACCCCAGCTCCATTCGGCGGGATTATCCCCCAGCGAATCCTCGAGTTCGGACAATGCCAGAGAAAAGGCCTTCTGGAAAATCTCGTCCCGGGATTCCTTTGCGGAGGTGTTCTGATCGTCCCACCATGAGCTGTCTGGCTCATGGGCCAGGCGGCGCACGAGATCCATCCAATCATCGGCGCCGGAAGGTTTATAAAATTCAGGCAATTGATCCTCAAAGGTCGCGGCGAGCAGATGCTTCCAGAAACTGGCAAACAGAGCCGCCGCCGCGGAGTCCATGTCGAACTGGTAATCCCAGTCGACGAGAAGTTCGCGGGCCTGCTGTAATCGCTCCGTCTCGAGAGGCACTTCCAGTAGAATTTGCAGTAGATCACCGGCTATCATGAAGCGATTATCGCCCTGCATTTGCTGAACGAACTCCATGGAAATCGGCTCCGGGGCATTTTGGATCATGTTAACGATGCGCTGAGCGCGGAAACCGTTATCCCAGTCGGTGCTTATGATGTAGGGGTATTCCGGTCCGACGACGGCGTTGTTGGCGGTCACAATATATCCCTCAGGAGGATTGAACGTGAAGGGCAGCTCTTCAAAGGGAATATACCCCTGCCACTCATATTCACCCGTCCAGCCAGGGACTGGCAACTCACCGGTGTGACCATCAGAGCGGATGGGGATATTGCCCGGCATCTGGTATCCGATGTTCCCATCGACATCGGCGTAAACCAGGTTTTGAGATGGAACGTTTAAATGCCGGGCCGCCTGGCGAAACTCCTCCCAGTTCTGAGCGCGATTCATGCTCCAGATTGCTCGAAAGATACGACCCGGTTCCAGAGCCGTCCAGCGCAGGGCCAGCGCATAATTTTCAGGAAGATCGATGCCGGTTTCTTGAGCAAAATCCTGCAAGCCATAGGCTTCCGTGATAATCGGTCCATGCCGGGTGATACGCACGCTGATCTCTTCTGGCTCGCCGCCGGCCACTTGAATGGTTTCGGTCAAGACCCGCATATCGACCCATTCACCCTCAAATTCGTACTGGTTGGAATTATCCGGATTGATCTTTTCGATATAGAGATCCATGACATCTGCGCCAAGGTTGGTAAACCCCCAGGCGATGCGGTCACTATGACCAATGATCACGCCCGGAGCGCCGGCAAAGGAGAAACCTGTTATGTCGTAGGGACAATCCGGAGCCTTGGAAACACAGTGCAAGCCCACCTGGTACCAGATGGAAGGCATTTGTGCGCTGAGGTGAGGATCATTGGCTAAAATCGGCCCGCCAGTCGTCGTCAGATCTCCGGAGATTGCCCAGCTATTGGAGCCCATGCCAGGAAGCTTCTCTCCAAACAATGGGGGCATGGAAGCGAGCTGCTGACTCAATTCGTCCAGTGCCGGATAAACGGCGGAGGCGATCCGTCCCCCAGTGGATAAAGATTGCTTTGATCCAACGGTGACGGGAGGGTTAGAAACAATCACGGGATGATCGGAGGGGTAAGCAGGGAAGAGCTGCGCGACCTGTTCGGGAGGCATCGACTTTAATAGGCGGGCGCGATCAACCTCGCTGTCCAAATTGGCTCTCAGATCCCACGCCATAGCTTTCCCCCAGGTCAAAGTGTTTAGCGGCTTCCAGGGTTCAATCTGATAGCCACGATTGAGAATGGGTAGAAAAAAGTATTCCAGGCTGACCGCGGCGCCGCGCCGCGCTGCCAGGTAAGCGTTTACCCCCTCAGAATAGGCTTCCAGGATTGCCACCGATTCAAGATCTAAAGTCTCCAATTCCTGGCGGGCAACGCGCTCCCAGCCTAAAGTACGCAAGAAGATGTCCGTCTCCAGCGTGGCTTCGCCCAGCAGCTCGGACAACCTGCCGGCGCCCTGGTGACGCCAGAAGTCCATCTGCCAGAATCGATCCTGGGCATGAACGTAACCCTGGGCGAAAAACAAGTCATGCGCGCTGCTGGCGTAGATGTGCGGGATGCCAAATTCGTCACGGAATATATCTACTGAATTATCCAGACCCGCAAGCTGGATGCCGCCATTAGTTGGCGGGAATGAGCGCCGGACATTGATGGGGATGAGCGCAGCCAAAACGAGCGCCAGGATACCAATGAACGCTAACAGACCGAGCAGGGCTTTTCTTATAAATCTGGGCATGGTGGGAACTCCGTGCGGAGGCAAGATACAACAAAAGGAGCGGCAACGAAACCGGATAATTTTCGATTATTTTTGATTATCCCCGATTGCTACTGCGAATGCAATAGCATATCTATGCGAGTGGCTCAGGCTGATGGACCAGGTATGTAAATGATTTTCTTCTGCCAATCGTTTGGCTTCACCATGTAAGCACAAATTTGGCTCCCGTGCGGAGCCGCGCAAGATTTCTATCTCCTGCCAGCTGACAAAGCCGATCCCAGTGCCCAAAGCTTTTGCTACTGCCTCTTTCGCCGCGAATCTGGCTGCCAGGGAGGCGAAATTTCCTCCCACCTCAGACAATTCTTGTGGGGTGAAAACACGATTCAAGAAGCGCTCACCATGACTCTCAATAGCGCTCTCGATCCGGTCGATTTCGATTAAGTCAACACCGGTTGCAAGGGAAGACATCGTCTTTCAGCAAATGCAATTGACCGTCCAAAACAAGCGATCCTTCACGGGCCGGCGATGGAGATTGCAAGGCGGTCGGGGTCGAGGTAGCGGCGCGCCGTTTCGAGGACCTCGTCAGGGGTGACGGCGCGGACCAGGTCTTCGTAGCGATAGTAGTAATCCAGGCCCAGCTGGTACCGTTCAAGGTTGACCAGCGCGGCTGCCACACCACCGTTTGATTCTAACGAGAGCGGCAGACGACCGATGAAGTTCGCCTGGCTATCCGATAACTCTTCCTGGGAGACGGGTGCTTCTGTGAAATGGCGAATCTCCTCGCGGATTAGCGAGCTGGCTCGCTCGACATTCGCGGGATCAACCCCGGCGGAGATATACCAGGGTCCCGGTCCAAGGCCGCCGCCCAAACTGCTGTAAGAGTAGTAAGCCAGGCCGGCTTTTTCCCTTACCGCATCTCCGATCCGGCCCATCATGCCAAATTGACCGAGAACGCTGTTCCCTAAAGCTGCAGCCAGGTAATCCGGAGACTGGCGTGCGGGACCCGCCGCTCCAATCACCATATCAGCCTGAAACTTGCCTGGTATGGTCACCTTCTCCGTAACCAATTCATTCAAGGGGACAACCGGTGGAAGCGTAGGCGCATCCGGCTGTTGCGGATTTTCCCATTCACCAAATATTTCGGCAACTTTTTCAAGCGCCAGGCCAGGATCGACCGCCCCAACGATGGCGATCGCCATGTTGTGCGGGCCAAAGTAACGCCTGTGAAAATCTTCCAAGTCCGCACGGGTGATGGCCTGGATGGTCTCGGGATAGCCATCTTCAGGGCGACTGTAGGGATGTCCGGCATAGACAACCTGATCAAAAGCCAGCGAGGCCATTTCGCCCGTGTCCTGGGCGCGAATAGCCAGGCCGGTGAGTATCTGAGCCCGGAGCCGCTCTACTTGTTCCATGGGGAAGGCGGGCTGGCGCAGGGTCTCATCGAGGATGGCTAATAACAGATCCAGATCCTCGGCCAACGCCCGGCCGCCAAAGCCGGTGGTGTGCGTACCTCCGTTAAAACCGAGGCTGGCGCCAACCGATTCGAGCGCCTCGTAGATCTCTTGAAAACTGCGCCGTGCAGTGCCGCGCATCAAAGCCGAAGCCGTGAATCCGGCAAGGCCCAGCTTCTCATCCGGATCGAACAGGTTTCCAACGGACAGGTAACCGTTGAGCACAACCGAAGGAGAATTAAAATTCGGGCGGGCGAGAACGACGATGCCATTGGGCAATTGTGTCCGGGTGATGTCCTCGGGGCCGGGAAAAGAATATCTTGTGGACATTGAAGCGGAATTCATGCGGACGCCTTCTCGCTATCCTGAGGGATGTAGATACCCAACACGCGGTTCTGCGGGCGGAGGTAGCGTTGCGCCACGCGCTGGACATCCTCAGGCGTAACCTTGGCCAGATTGTCGAGGTAAGAGGTAAACCAATCATAGGTGCTGAACATTTCAGAATACCCCATCCAGAATGCCTGGTTGGTGATACTCTCGCTGCCGTAGGCGAACAGCGCGCTGGCCTGCTTCATGGCCCGCTCCAAGTCTCCAAAGGTTGGGGGCACCTCTTGTAAACGGCGAATCTCCTGGTCCAATGCAAGGATCACCTCATCGGCAGCCCGTTGGGGATGAACGGTGATCACGATATTGTGGAGAGAGGGATCGATCGTCGCCGGTAAGCCTCCAGACACACTTACAGCCAGCTCCGATTCCACCAGGGCCTGATACAAGCGAGAGGTTTTATTGGAGATCCCGCTGCCAAACATGTTCAGGTTGCTGGGACCGGTTAAGAGACTATCCATAACGATGTAGGCGAAGAAATCCGGATCATTCGCTGCCGGCGCCCGGTAGGCAGCCTGGACATAGGTCGTTTCACCCGGACCTTCCACGGTAAGGCGGTGTTCGCCAGGCTGCGGCGGTTCGAGGCGGACAGGCTGCTCAGGTTGGCTGGCGGCGGGAATCGGATCAAACAACTCGTGGACTCGGTCCAGCATAGCCGTAATCTCAAAGTCACCGGCAATGGCAAGGACGGCGTTGTTGGGCACGTAATAGGTTCGATAGTGGTCATACAAATCCTCGCGCTGAATGGTCTGCAGGTCCGCAAGGTCCCCAATGATTTGATGGTGGTAAGGATGAACTCGAAACGCCGCGGCTTGAACCTGTTCACCCAGCAAAAAGAGAGGCTCATTTTCGCCGCCCTGGCGCTCAGAGATGATCACGGTGCGTTCGGATTCCACCTCGCCGGGTTCAAAGCTGCTGTGCAGCATCCGGTCGGCTTCCAAACGGAGCGCCAGGTCGATCTTATCGGCGGGCATGGTTTCAAAAAAAGTAGTCCAGTCCAGGAAGGTGAAGGCGTTCCAAACCCCACCCTCCCGGGATATGGCTTTGTCGAGCAGGCTGGCGGGGAATTCAGGCGTCCCCTTAAACTGCATGTGTTCAACCCAATGGGAAATGCCGGTCTTCCCGGGAACTTCGTTGCGTGAACCGACGCGGTACCATACCCAATTGCTGATCAAGGGCGCGGTATGGATCTCCTGTAGCAGGACCAGCAGACCGTTGGAAAGTTGTGTTTTTTTAATCGGATTGGACATGTGGCCTATATAGTAACTTGTTTACCGCAAGTCTGTCAACCAACTGCCTTGTGAATTTTTCCTCATCGGGCTATAATCATTGCCGCTAACCGGACGGCGAATAGCCGTCCTTTGAGTTGATTCTGGAGGATCACGATGACCAGTGATCATAACAGCACCCATCTCGTTGCGGTAATTGGGGCCGGACCAGCAGGCCTGTATGCTGCCAGGCAGCTGGCCAGCCAGGGCGTTCACGTGGTTCTTTTCAACCGGGATATCAAACCCGGTGGTCTGGCGGAGTACGGCATCTACCCGACGAAAACAAAAATGAAACTGGGCCTGAGAAAGCAATTTAACCAGATTTTGGAAGATCCCAGAATTGAATATTACGGCAATCTCAGGATTGGTAAAGAAGGGGATTTCACACTCGATGAACTCAAAGAAATTGGGTTTCAGGCCCTATTGGTTACGGTAGGCGCGCAGGGCACGAAGTGGTTGGGGCTGCCTGGTGAAGATCTGTTGGGCGTATACCATGCCAAAGATCTGGTGTATCACTACAACAGTTTGCCTCCTTTCAGCCAGCAAAAGTTTCACATCGGCAGACGCGTCGCCCTGGTCGGCGTTGGCAACGTTATGCTTGACATTGCCCATTGGTTGATCCGCCATCTAAAAGTCGATGAGGTGGTTGCCCTGGCACGGCGGGGACCGGCGGAGGTGAAGTTCAGCAAGAAAGAGATGGAGACAGTCGCTCGCAATCTTGACCTGGAAGATTTGGATGCGGAGTTCGAACGGGTTGCCCCGGTCATGCGGTCTGTTGGTCAGGACGTCTCGGAGTCCAAAGCTTTCATATTATCCACTTTGCCAAAAGCACCGGAACCGGTTTCCGGTACCCGCTTCCGTCTTGAATTTTTGGCCTCCCCGAGCCGGGTCTTAGGCGGTGAACGCGGCGTGGTGCGCGGCCTGGAAGTGGAAGATACTACTCTGATCTCTTCAAACGGAACAACCAAAGCAAAACGCCTGGGCACGACGCGGGTGCTGGATGTTGACACCGTGATCTTCTGTATCGGCGATCGGGTAGATGAGACCTTTGGGCTGCCCATTAAATGGAATGAGTTCATAAAAAATCCAACGCCGCGTTTTCCAGTGAATGGGCTTTCCTATGAAGCTTACGACCCCGATGAGGAGAAACCCATAGAAGGAGTCTTCGTGGCAGGCTGGTCACGGGAAGCCAGCAGTGGCCTGGTTGGGGTAGCGCGTAAAGATGGGGAAAACGGGGCTTTGGCGGTGACTGAATACCTGCAAACACTCTCCCCGGCTGAAAACCCCGAGGAAACATTAAAAAATATACGCAAACGGATAAACCACCTCGATCAGCGTGTGATTGTGAAGGAAGACTTGCAATACCTCGAAATGGCAGAAAAAGCAGAGGCCGAGAAGCTGCAAGTGGAAGACTTCAAATTCAAGTCGGATTCAGAGATGTTGAGAGCGATCGAGAGGCTGAAAATTTAGGCTTTAATTTTTAGCGTCCAAAGCAAAAAAGGTGCCCCTGCTGTGAGGGTGCACCTTTTCTTTTACTTATCAAATGAGCAAGCTAAAATTGCGTAACTTTTCACAGCTGTCATACGTTTTATTATTCAAACGAGCAAATCAGCAACCCCGGCGGGGGGCGCTCAAAACACTGCTACATCAAGGTACACAACCGAAAGTGCAAACATATGGATAAAGCTGATCGACAACTGCTCGAGGTCGTAGAAATATGGCCTTCCTTATCGACCTGGCAAAAATATCGGCTATTGATTTTGGCCATGTGGTGGGCCAAAGTGATCCACCCAGTACGGTCTTTGCTGCGCCGCACAGGACTTGGTGAGAATATTGCCGGAAACTGGATGATAAGATTTTTGATCACCGGTCCCGTGATTCTGATATTTTCTGCAATCGGATTATCAATAAGCAAAAGTTTAATTTATTCACTCTTTGTGTTGTTTCTGGCCCTGGCCTGTGCCGTATTATCGGTTTTCGATCACAATTAATGGTTGGAGGTAACATGCGTCGATTAATCATCTTGGCTTTTTGGATGTTGATCCTGGGCTGGTTGATCGCCTGGCTAAGCTGGGCAACGGATAAAGGGGAGATGCCCAGCGGCGCGTTATGGGCGATGTTTTCGCTAACAGCCTGGTGGATCGTAGGCGCGGCGAGCAGAGAAGGCAAGCGGAGAGGCTGATCTGCAAGCAAAAGCACCCCGAATGTCAAATTCGGGGTGCTTGGTTTTAATCACTTATGAGCTTAGTTTAGAGGCATGACGTTAGCAGCTTGCAAACCTTTGGGGCCATCTTCGACGGTGAATTCCACCCTCTGACCTTCCATCAGATTGCGAAAACCATCCATCTGGATAGCGGAGAAATGAACGAACACATCCGGTCCGTCCTCTCGAGATATGAAACCATATCCCTTGTTCCCGTTGAACCATTTGACTGTTCCGACAATACGTTCAGGCATTTCTTTTGACTCCTTTATAAAAATTAGTTACTAGTGATGCTTCATTTGTTCCATCGGATCAGTCAACGAAAAATGGCCGAGGATTGCACCTCGAGCCATCGGCTTGCTTAGTCCAACGGTAACTTACGGCATCCTACGCCGAGCATTCTATCAGGTAAATAGCGTTCTGTCAATTCGAATTTTGAATGTTTTACGCCTATTTGTTGATCACCATTTGAATGGGATAGGGTATTTCGATGCCCGCCCTTTCAAGAGCCTGCTTAAGTTGCTGCAGGCCGATATCTTTCGCGGTAAGCGGGTCTGTTTGGCTGGTATCAATCCAATAGAAAACTGTTAAATCGATGCTGGATGCTCCAAAACCTTGAAAATGCACCGCTGGCTGGGGATCCACGAGCAAGCCGGGAACCGAAGAAACCGCCTCCAGCGCAAGCCTGGCCACTTCCTCCAGGTCGCTATCATATGCGACCCCGACCGTTAGTTCCACCCGCCGCTTCGCTGCCCTGCTAATATTTGTGATTGGATTGGTGAACACATCCGCATTAGGAATCAATACTACCTCGCCATCAAAGGTATGTATCTCGGTCGCTCGCAAATCAACTGCCATCACCGTGCCAGAAAAATCGGTTACCTTGATGGCATCTCCGACATCAAACGGCTGCTGAATCAAGAGCAACAGCCCGGCGACGAAATTCTTGCTCACATCTTGAAGCGCAAATCCGATGGTAAAACCGACGATCCCCAGACCGGTTAAGAAAGCGGTAACATTGAAGTTTACCTGCTGCAGGGCGGCCATCGTGACCAGGATGATCACTGACCAGCGCGTTATCTTGGCTACCAACATAGAGACCTCTGTGTTGGTCTTGCGCCGCTCCAAACCTCGCCGAACAAGCCTCGAGATCAGCCCGGCAAAGTATAGACCTACGATAAATACAATCAGGGCAACAACCAGGGAAGGCAAAAAATTAATAAACTTGATCAGCATCTGGTTTAAAGTTTCGGATAAATCAGAAAATTCTTCCATTTTTTTCCTCCTGCTCTGACGGATAAACTATCATTATAAAAACTTCAGGTAAAATCAGGATATGCCGGTCGTTTCTGTGGTGATGCCATGCTACAACAGCGCGGATACAATCGAGGAGACTCTAAAGAGTCTGACACGCCAAACCCTGACGGATTTTGAACTTATCGCCGTCGATGATGGATCAAGCGATTTGACCAGAAAAATCCTGGAAGCGTGGGCGCGCCGGGATTGCCGGTTTGAAGTCATTCACCAGTCTCACCAGGGAATCATACCAGCATTAAACGCGGGATTAGCAGTCTGTCAGGCCCCCTACATCGCTCGAATGGACGCTGATGATCGCAGCCTGCCCCAGCGCCTGGAACGCCAGGTAGATTATCTTGAGAGGCAGCCCCGGGTCAGCGTGGCAGGTTGTTTAGTAGCCGGTTTTCCGGAGGATGGCGTGCGGGAAGGCTTTTGTATTTACCTGGAATGGCTAAATTCTCTCGTGACGGATGATGAAATCCGGCGGGAAATATTTGTTGAGAGCCCTTTCGCCCATCCAAGCGTTGTCTTCCGTAGAGAGGCGGTGAACGAAGTTGGCGGCTATCAGGAACATGGCTGGCCGGAGGACTACGATCTTTGGCTGCGCCTTTACACCGCCGGCGCACGGTTTGCCAAAGTGCCGGAAGTGCTGCTGGAATGGCGCGAACATCCGGACCGCCTGACCCGCACGGATAAGCGCTATTCACTTGAGAATTTCCTGCGGGCAAAAGCCCACTACCTGGCGCTCGGACCGCTGCAAAGGCGCGACGCCGTCCTGGTATGGGGCGCGGGCATGATGGGCAGACGATTAAGCAAGCAGCTGATCCGCCGAGGTGCTCCCGTGGCTGCTTTCATTGACGTCGATCCAAAGAAGATCGGTAAGACGCGGCGCAGCTTTCCGATAATTGCGCCCGATGATTTGCCTGATTGGTGGAAGCGTTACGCTAATCCAGTGGTTCTGGCAGCCGTAGGGGCACGTGGGGCGCGCCGGTTGATCCGGCAACAATTAAATCGGCTGGGATTGAAAGAAGGCTATGATTGGTGGGCAGCGGCGTGAGGAAGAGAGGTATGGAGATTGAGAATTCATTTAACTTTCGGCGTTAAAGCCTGGGATCACGCAGAAGAGATTGGCGAGGGAACCCACCAGCGCTTTGTAATCGAAGAAGACCGTTTTCTGCAACGGGCGGCTTCAAAGGGAGTCCAATAAGATGAGGATCCTGGTAACTGGCGGAGCAGGTTATATTGGGGCGGCAACCGCGCGAGCACTGATACGGGCCGGTCATACCGTCACAATAGTCGATTCATTAATCAAGGGCCATCGCAATGCAATCCCGAAAGCGGCTCAATTCGTCCAGGCCGACCTTGGCGACCGGGATAAGATAAGTTCCCTGCTGGCCCGCCAGTCCTGCGATGCTATCATGCATTTCGCAGCCTTCATGGAGGCCGGGGAGAGCATGCAGGATCCCGGGCGATTCTTTGAAAACAACTTCTCGAATTCATTGAGCTTGATCGAGAAAGCAGCCCGGTCGGGCATCCAAAAGTTCGTCCTCTCGTCTACCGCCGGCGTTTATGCATCCAGCGATGAACCGCTCAGAGAAGACTCGCCGCTTGGTCCAAACAGTGTATACGGGCAGACCAAACTGATGGTGGAGCAAGCGTTGGAATGGTATCGCCAGATTTTCGGATTGCATTATGCTGCCTTGCGGTATTTCAACGCGGCCGGAGCTTTGTTCGACCACGGCGAGGACCACCGGCCCGAAACTCATTTAATCCCCCTGGTTTTGCGAGTGGCGCTGGGCCAACGCGATTGCATCCATGTTTTCGGCAACGACTATCCAACCCCTGATGGCACCTGCATCCGGGACTACATTCACATTGCCGACCTGGCCTCCGCTCACTTGCTCGCCTTAGAGGCCCTGGATTCGAACGACCGCCTGATTTACAACCTGGGAAATGGCACCGGGTATTCGGTGTTGGAGGTGGTCGAGACCGCTCGTCAAGTCACCGGGCACCCCATCCCCGTGGTTGAAGCGCCACGCCGGGCTGGAGATGCGGCTCGCCTGGTAGCTTCTTCTGAACGAATTCAGCGCGACCTCGGCTGGAAGCCAAAAATCCCCGATCTGAAAGACATCATCGCCAGTGCCTGGGAATGGCACAGGACTCATCCTCAAGGATATGAAGAATAGATGGTGTTAGATAAGATGCGTGTTCTTTACGATGGCTGGTCGATCATTTATCACCCTTACGGGCCAGCGGCCACGCACTTATTGGCTGTGCTCGCCCTACTCCCAGAGGAGATTGAGCCAATCGTTGCCCTACCAGGTCCAACGCCAACCTGGTTCCCCAGAGTCGAAACCCACATCCAGGCAGCGAACAACACCGAAGGCGATCGTTTGCAGTGGGAACAACGAACATTGCCTAAAATCGTTGCTGAAAGACAGGCGCTTCTGCTCCATCTTTTTTCATT
>DATCIL010000249.1:0-6755 GCA_036507795.1 Anaerolineales bacterium
ATCTTTTGAGAGACTTCCGATTCGCGTTCATTATGTTCCTTCCTGAAGACTTAAGGAATCTAGGATAGGTCTGATCGCCAAGAAACAGGGAATACCATCGGTATCACGCGCGCCATATGAATGGCGTTATCGTCCAATGTACATATTAATGTACATTCTTATTGTAGATCAAAATTCTTACGCTACTCTTACAAGAATATTAAGTTATTTGATCTAAGTTCAGGCTGGAGTGCTCTATGGCGAGCAAACTGTCCTCCCTTGAACCTGCTAACCACACCTTGGCCCGTGAACTCCCAGCACCCTTGCGAAGGCAGTCCCACACCAACCAACATCTCCCAGTTTCCTCGCTCCACCACCAGAACTTCTCGCCAAGCACTAGTTGGCGCCAACTTCCACCAATGTCCTACCTTCTTAAAGGAAAAACCCCTACACCTGGTAGGTTTAGGGGTTTTTAGGGCAATTATCCCTCTATATTGGCGCCCCCGGACCGATTCGAACGGTCAACCTTAGGCTTAGAAGGCCTCTGCTCTTTCCATTGAGCTACGGGGGCATACCTCGGTCAGCATTCCGGACAGGGCCGTAAACCCTTATATACTCGCGGCCCAGAAAGCGTCTTCAAAATCGTTTCCGGTGGTTTACCGAGCCGCTCGGAAAGCTCTAACGGAGTCATGGCTGTGTTCCCGTTGGCCAAAAAAAGGCGGAAAACCGCATCCACCAAGGCAGTTCGTTCACTGATAAAGCCTTCCTCTTTGGCGCAATGGGTAATCAAGATATGCTGGAGCCCGTCCACCTGCTGCACCTCAGCCGTGTCCGGATCAACCCAATCTACCTGTTCGTCGCCCCGCATGTTTGAAAAAGTTTCCTGGTGTTCCGGACACAAAAAACTGTGAAGATGAACTCGCCAATCTCTGTCATACTGCTGCCACCAATCGAAATCGATATGGAATTTCGTGTGCAACGTGGGTTTTACCAGACTAAAACGCTTCAGTTCTGCCACTTAGTCCTCCACAATCTGGCTTTTGATTTAACCCTGAATAACCCACGACGCCAACCATAGCCTCATATCACGTGGTGGCGGAATCATCGAATCGGAAATGCAAATGACCAACGTGCACAAACCATGGACGCGAAGCCAGCAGGGCCAATATCGGACCAGGCGGGCAGCGCCGGACCACATTCACCGCCGCATAAAGCTCACTGGCGTGAACGTGGCTCTGAGGGTTCAATTTCGCCAGCTCGCGCACGTTGTTTACGACGATGCTCTCAAATGGTGACCTGTGCTTGCGGAGCTGCCTCCAAACCTCGTCGAGCGCCTCTACATCTGGAACCGCGATCGCCATGCGTTCGTCATAAGCCGCCGTGACTGTTTGTTTGAGCATTGCATAGACAATGCCGCCATCTGAGCCCACCAACACTGTTCGGATCCAATCCCGGCTGGAGCGTTGTTTTTCGCTGGAAACAATCACTTCACCCGGTTCTTCTCCTCGCTGCAAGCGCAACAGGCTGCCCGGCATTAATCCTTGTTCCTCATACCAATCCCGCAAGCCATAAACATAACGGTGCTCGGGAACGACCCAGCCAGGAAATTTTTCATTCGTTTCTCCGTCCACAAGCAAGAACCGGATCCGCGGAGCTTCATAAGCGGTAGGGAATAGGTGCTGGGTATGCGCCGCGAGTGGCAGGGAGCCTACCCGCCAGTGGGGGTAAATAAGCCGGATGACGGTATCCTCGCCGGGCCGGCCGGGCTTACGGATAGGCGAAAGCTCATCGCCCAGTTCCTGCTCCAGCGCCAACATCTCGCTGGTCAGTTCGTCGCGATCGTACTCAATCTCATCATAACGCAAATACCTGGGCATTTCCCGAACTTCCTCGGGTTCCAGGCGCTTCAGGAACCAGAGCACCTGTCCCGCCGGACCAACCTCGTCAAAGCGATCGTCTTCCTGCAAGGCTAAATCGAGGGAAAACTCCACAAGTTTTGGATTGGCCTCGGAAGGTAATTCAACCTGTTCCAGTAATGCTGCGGTGGATAATGGCCCTCCACCTGCCATATCGAGCACTGCCTCGGCCAGATTTAGATGTCCAACATTGACGTCGACGAGCAGGGCGCGCGGGAACCAGCGCCCGGCAATCCGTACAGAATCGCTATGTTCTTCCAGGCCCTTTTCCAGGCGTTCCACCAACAAACCCCCAAACATATCCAGAACATTGGCCGGATCGAGCAGCTCGGTCTCCTCGGCGATCTCTGGTGGATGATTCAACTTATGGTCTTCCAGATCGGCTGCAAATTCATGCTCACCATCATCCATTTTTACCCGGACCACCTCGAAGGCCGGCGAATCTGGGTTCCGCCCAGGCCGCACATCGACGACCTCGCCCCGCCGCCAATCCAGCGCCGGGAACACCAGGCTTTGACCAACTTCATAGCTTTCCCTGGGAAGATATACATCCCCGCCCGAACTGCGCTGCTCTTCAATTGAGCGTATCTCTCTTTGGACACGATCCTTAACGAGCGCCGCCACCAGCTCCCGAGGGGTTTGGGGGGTCTCTACCTCCAGAAGATGATTGTAGAGAAACTCAATGTCGGCTTCCTGTATCTCAAAGGTCTCCCAATAATCTTCGCGGAGTTTAGCCGAAACTGTTACCATGAATGCCTCTTATAATTCCCACTTCCTTTTATCAAGAATCAAAACCTTAAATTATTAGCAAATCCTCAAAAATTAATAAGATGATAAAATCTTTCATTTTTAACCGGGTAATATTATACTCTATAGAAAGCTCCTCACATTTTATAGGAAACAAACCATGACCAGAGAAAATTGGGAAGTTGCACTTGAGGTCTCAGGAGAACTGCAGGCTGAGCTGCTGCGAGGTCTGCTGGATGCGCAAGGCGTGCCCGCCAGGCTCAATCAGGAGGGCGCTGGCCGAGCCTATGGCATTAATGTCGGGCGCCTCGGCCAGGTACAGATCCTTGTGCCGACCAGCCACCTGGATCGAGCGCGATCGATCATCAGTGATTATTATGCGGGGGTTTACGAAGAGGAGGATGATTCAGACTAGGGGAATTCTTCCTCGAGCCATACCATCGGATCTACCTGTATCCCTCCCGCCCACACTTCGAGATGCAGGTGAGAGCCGGTTACCCTTCCGGTTCCCCCAACCAATCCGATTAACTGGCCCGCTTCAACACGCTCGCCCTCTTCAACCAGGATCTCGGACTGGTGCATGTAGCCGGTATAAATGCCCCACCCATGGTCGATGATGGTGGCATTGCCTCGAACCGTCAATTCCCCGGCGAAGACGACCTCACCCGGCGCCACGGCATAGATCTCGGCTCCCACGCCGCCACAAAAGTCCAGCCCGGTATGGAAGTAATTAAATGGGCTGCCGTTATAGGAACGGCGGCTGCCGTAGAAGGATGGCCAGCACTCGGCAAACAAAGGTGAAACCGGGCTCACGAACACCTCATCCCAATAACGTTCGGCAGTTGCCGGTCTGGGAAGAGAATTCCAAAGTTCATCTTCAGGTTCCGTGTTCTCTGGATCCAGGGTTGCCTCGCTTACGACCAGGCTCTCGTATGCGTAGTCGCCGGCCCGAACGAAAACCATCTGCGAGAAATTGAACGGAACGCCATCTGCCGTCCCGCCGTTCAATGTGAGAGAATAAAATCCAGGATCTTTCAGGGCATGAACACCTTGAAGCGAGATATAGTCGCCATCTTCATCCTGGAAGAATTTCAGCTCATAGTCAGCCAGCAAGCCGTTTATTTCTAAATTGGATCGGGTTTTTACGCGGATAACTGCCGTGCCACCCTGTATGATTGGCGCCGGCGTTACCTCTACTGCCTGGATCTGCCCCGGCAGACCTCCCGGCCCCTCGCTGGCGCTTTCATCCGGAAAGAGCAGCACATCCCCAGGAATTGCGTCCCAGGTGCCGCGAATCTGGTTTGCCGATACGAGAGACCAGGGATTTACGCCCTGTGCGACAGCCAATTCCAGCAGCGATTGTCCCGGCGCCAAACCCAACCTGGACGAGTTTGCGGGTGAGGCATCCCCTTCCAGGATGATCAAATTAGCGTCGCTGTACAGTTCCCGAGGGCTGGTTATCCGGTTCAACTTCACCAATGCATCTACCGGGACCCGGTACCGGCGGCTTAAACTCCGTAAATTTTCCCCAAACGGAACAGTCCTTGTGATTAGAACCCCCTCCACGCCTTCAAGTCCCGGGATAACAAGCTCAACGCCAGGAGAAATCTGGTTGGCATCCGTAATATTGTTGGCGATTCGCAAGTCGTCTAAAGTGACCCCAAATCGCCGGGCGATATCCCAAAGAGTATCGCCTTCTTGCACGACGTAGATGGGTCCACCTGACTGATCGTCTTGCGCCCAGGCATGCTCGGCGGGCCGAATGACCGTCAAAACCAACAGCAGGCTGGCTATCAGAACCTTAACCGAGATCGGCTTCCTCAAACTTAACCTTATCTCCAATGTGAAAATCGCGTAACCTTTGCGGATCAGATTCTAATACAAAACGCGCCGCTTCTTTTGGAACATACCACGGGCGCCAGCGGCGCGCCAGGCGCAGGTCTACAACCTGCATGGCGCCATTAATCCAGATCACTGCCAGATCGATCCACACACCGAACATGTGAATTGCCGAATCCAGCCGGCTATCACGCCCCTGTACGAGCAATATCCCTTCATTGGAAGGAAGTTTCCCTCGAAAGGTCAAGCCGCGCAGCTGGCAGACAAAAGATGCGCAATAGTCCACCAGCAACGGGGGCATATTGGGTTTATTCAGGTTGTGTACATAGACTTTGCGCATATCATCTAGAAGCAGAAAGAGATGGATAACCCCCATCTACTCGAACTGTCGACCAATTTCCTCGTTTTTCGAAAGTACCTTTTCTACGCTATCTGTGAGCTCCCGCGGGCTGAAGGGCTTGGAGATATAATCATCGACCTTGGCAATGTGCAGTCCCAATACCCGGTCAATATTCTGCGATTTGGCAGTTATGACGATGACCGGTATATGGCGTGTGGCATCTCCAGCTTTCATTTGCTGGTAAACTTCCCATCCATCCATGTCGGGCATCATCAGGTCTAACAGCACCAGATCCGGCAACTCTCGCCGCACAGTTTCAAGACCCTCCCGCCCGCCATTTGCCCCGATCACCTCCAGTCCTGCCCGTCCCAATATCAACCGCACCAGGTCCACCATCTCTGCTTCATCTTCGACATATACCACCCGCTTGGACTTCCCTGCCATGTGATTCTCCTGCTTTTTCTACCCGGTGAGGTCGCGTCAAGTTTACCACAAGTTCATGCCCCCCTTGCCACGCCATTAAGCGTGGACTATAATCCTTGCACTTTACAAGCTGCAAATCTATCCCCAAAATGAGGCAGATTTTATGATCGATGTCAACGAACTCCGCAAAGGCGTTACGTTTGAGGTGGATGGCTCCCTTTATAAAGTGGCAGACTACGAACACCACAAACCGGGGCGCGGCAAAGCCACTATTCGCATCAAAGCTCGCGATCTCCGCACAGGCACCCTCCGGGAGATGTCTTTTATATCAGGCGATCGGGTACAGGATATTCGCCTGGATTACCACAAGGTCCAATATCTATACAACGACGGAGAGTTTTATCACTTTATGGATCTAGAGACCTATGAACAGCCGGGTATCCATGGCGACGTACTCGGCGATGCTACCCGGTATTTAAAAGAAGGCCTGGAAGTAAAACTCACATTTTATGAACAGAAACCACTGGACATAGATTTGCCGGTCACGGTCGATCTGGAAGTAATCAAAGCGGAAATGGCGGTGCGGGGTGATACAGCCACCGGTGTGACCAAAAGGGTGACCACGGAAACCGGATTGGCTGTCCAGGTGCCTAGCTTCGTGGAAGTGGGCGATGTAATTCGAGTTGACACCCGCGACGGTTCTTATGTGACCCGCGCCTGAACTGATACTCACCCACGTGCTATAATCTTTTACATGATCACCCCTGCTGGAAAAGAATGCCGATATTTCTATGCAGACTACCATCGCGGTCGTGAGCATGAGGAATGTCGTTTGCTGGAAGCGGCTACGCCGGCTGAACGCTGGCTTCCTGATCTTTGTTTTAGCTGTCCGGTTCCGAATATTTTGCAGGCTAACGCCTGCTCTCACATGGTATTAGAAGGACAGGTCGAGCGGCCCTTTCCTTATATTAAGCGCCAGGTGCTCGTAAAAGCCTACTGCACCAAGACTTTGCGCAAGGTGTCGGAACCTCAGATCGGATGCGGAGAGTGCCATCCTTTACCTCCGATCTTTTCTGGAGGGTTAAGTGACCCCGACACTCCTGCTTGACCTGGACGGCACCTTGCTGGACAACGAAATTGGCGAGTTTTTGCCGCAGTATTTAAAAGCTCTCGGAAAACATCTGGCTTCACATGTAGCCCCGGATCGCCTGATCCCAACACTGTTAACTGCCACCCAGGAGATGATCCAGAATAACCGTCCCGATCTCACCCTGAAAGAGGTATTTGAAGCCAAATTTTTTTCGGATCTCAATCTTGACAGGGAAGCGCTGCAGGCCGGCATTGATGAATTCTACGCTGAGATTTTCCCGGGTCTCCGTTCTCATACCAGTCCAAGACCTGAAGCCATTACCCTGGTTGAATATGCTGTTGATTGTGGCTACCGAATTGCTATCGCTACCAATCCTCTCTTCCCTCGTTCTGCCATTCTTCAGCGCCTGGAGTGGGCCAAC
>DATCIL010000250.1:0-1505 GCA_036507795.1 Anaerolineales bacterium
CTGTGATGCGGACGTTGCCTTCCGTTGTGGGGATGGGATTAGCAGATACCAGCTTCCGCAGGCGCTCGGCCACCCAGGCCGCTGAGGAAAGCTTCGTCTCCGGCAACAAGATCAGAAATTCTTCGCCCCCGTAGCGACTGACAATGTCGCTGGTTCGCAGCGACTTCAGGAAAAGCTTCCCAAGGAACTGCAGGACCTGGTCGCCTGCTGCATGGCTGAAGGAATCATTGACATCCTTGAAATGGTCGATATCGAGCATCATTGCCGATAGGAAGCTTCCATAGCGCGCCGCCCGCTCCAGCTCTCGCCTGCCCAGTTCATTCAGCCCCCGGCGGTTCAGCAGCCCGGTCACCTCATCGGTCAGGGCGAGTTGTTCAACTTCATGGTATAGCCGGGCGTTTTCAATCGCCAGGGCAGCGTGCTCCGCGAACACCTGGAGGCGCCCGGCGTGTTTGTCCGTATACAATCCTTGCGAGGCACTGTTTACGTTGAGAAAACCAATGGTGCGGCCTCTAACCTGGAGTGGCGCCCCAGCATAAGAGCGGATCCAATTCGATCGTGGCAGGCGGATCCAATCTGGAGATTGCCAGGTATCTGGAATAGCCTGGGGTTTTCCCGTCTCGGCCATCCACTTCAAATTATTCGCTTTCTCAAGACTCAGACGGTGTGTCAGAACGACATCCTCCAGGCCACGTTCTTTGTATCCCTGGTAGCGAACGATGCGCGCCATGCCATCTTCAAGGAGCATCAGGTTTGCCGTGTCATAAGGCAGAACCCGGCCCATCTGAGTCAGAATCTGGTCGAGTACCTCGTCAATTCTAAGTGTTCCGTTCAGTATGGCGGCGGTATCCCGCAGCGCTTCGGCCATCGTGCGCTGCTCCCGCTCCGATTCCTCGATGCGCTTTTTTTCGGTCACGTCCCGCCACACGACCACAAAACCATCGCCCAACTTTCCAGTCCGAAGATCAAAAACACGGGTCATCCGCTGGCCGTTGCCAAATACATCCTCGTAAACCAGATTTTCTCTAATCAAGGGCTCGCCCGTCTCGACAACCTGCGCGTACGCTTCGATCAAACCCAGATCTTTTTGCGCCGGAAAGAGTTCGAGCAGAGTATGTCCAACCAGGTCCTCCCGGCTCCTTTGATTGAGGCGACAGCCGGCATCGTTAATGTATTCGTACCGGAAGTCGATAATGCGGTCATGATTGTCTCGGATTGAAGTAAATATGGCGAAGCCGTCAAGGAGAGCTTCCACCGAGGCGCGAAAAAGTTCTTCGCCGGCCTTCAGAGATGCTTCCAGGTTTGCCCCCTCAGGAATATCCATGCCAGCATCGTCCGAGCGCTTTGTTTCAGCTGGGCGAAAGAGCGTATAAGAGGAACTCTGGGCTGGGGAGGGAAGTTTATTTTGACGAGAGCTGTTAGCCATTGGATTATGGACCTTGTGAACTTATGTGTTTATCCGGGCTCGAGCGGGCTGAGAGAGGTTGGGGTGAAGTCACCGCTCT
>DATCIL010000251.1:0-2338 GCA_036507795.1 Anaerolineales bacterium
CAGGCGAATTCGGCGCCGATATCGTAACCGGGGAGGGCCAGCCCCTCGGAATCCCGCTATCTTACGGCGGTCCTTATCTGGGTATTTTTGCGACGCGCCAAGAGTATGTGCGTAAAATGGCCGGTCGCCTGGTTGGCGAAACCGTGGATAATCGGGGCCAACGCGCCTACGTGCTGACCCTTACTGCCCGGGAGCAGCATATTCGCCGTGATCGGGCGACGTCGAACATTTGCACCAACCAGGGCTTGATGGCTCTGGCCGCCATCGTCTACGTCAGCCTGCTTGGCAAGAACGGACTCCGCCAGGTTGCCGAGTTGAACTACCAAAAAGCCCATTACACAGCTCAACGCATCGCTGGATTGAATGGTTTTGATCTTTGGTCGTCAGCTCAGTTCTTCAACGAGTTCGTGGTTCGCTGTCCCTCCCCGGTTGAAAATATCAACGCGCACCTTTTAGAACACCATATCCTCGGCGGCTACGACCTCGGGCGGGATTACCCCGAACTTAACAACCACATGCTGGTCGCCACAACCGAGATGAATACGAAAGATGACATCGATACCCTGGTCGATGCGCTCGCGGAGGTGAATCATGGCTGAGCACTTAATGTGCGAACTATCAGTACCTGGAAGGATTGGCGTACGGTTCCCCGAATCCGACGTGCCTGCAAGCCCGCTTCCGGAAAACCTCATCCGGCAGGACCTGCCCCTGCCGGAGATGGCCGAAATTGACGTTGTCCGCTACTTTACCCGGCTTTCCCAGCTAAATTACGGGGTCGATACCGGTTTCTACCCTTTGGGCTCCTGCACGATGAAGTACAATCCCAAGATCAACGAAGAGATTGCCAGGCTGCCCGGATTTGCCCACCTGCATCCGCTCCAGCCGATCGAAACCACGCAGGGGGCACTGGCGATCATGTACCAGCTACAGGAATGGCTGAAAGAAATCGGCGGATTTGCGGGCGTCAGCTTACAGCCCGCCGCGGGGGCGCACGGCGAATTGACTGGCGTGCTGATCATCCGTGCCTATCATCGTTCCCGTGAGGATTACAAGCGCACCAAGATCCTGATCCCTGATTCAGCGCACGGCACTAACCCGGCTACTTCTGCCATGAGCGGAATGCGGGTTGTTGAACTTCGATCGGACGAACGCGGCAATGTTGACCTGGAAGCCTTGAAAGCCGAATGCGATGATACCCTTGCCGGGCTGATGCTGACCAACCCCAACACCCTCGGCCTTTTTGATGAAAACGTGGAGGAAGTGATCCGCCTGGTGCACGAAGCCGGGGGCCTGGTTTACGGCGATGGCGCTAATCTGAATGCGCTATTAGGCATAAGCCGTCCCGGCGACCTGGGCATGGACGTGCTCCACTACAACCTTCACAAGACTTTTTCAACCCCGCACGGAGGCGGAGGCCCAGGATCGGGACCGGTGGGCGTGGCAGAGCACCTGGTTGACTTCTTGCCGGATCCCATCGTGGGGATCGTAGAGGAAGGCGATGAGGTCATCCCGCCGCTCTACGGATTTGTTACACCGCCCAAGACGATCGGCCGGGTGAAAGCCTTCCAGGGTCACTTCGGCATGGTTGTGCGAGCGTATACCTACATCCGCGTGCACGGTCCAGACGGCCTGCGCAAGGTATCGGAATACGCGGTGCTCAATGCGAATTATCTTTTGGCCCGCTTGCGCAATACCTATCACGTCCCGTACGACCGGGTCTGCATGCATGAGTTTGTGGTCGAAGGACGCTGGCAGGATGCACCAGACATCCACGCGCTGGATATTGCCAAACGCCTGATGGACTTCGGTTTCCACCCACCCACCAATTACTTTCCCCTGATCGTGCACGAAGCCCTCATGATCGAGCCCACGGAAACGGAGAGCAAGGAAACCCTGGACGCCTTTGCCGACGCCATGATCAAGATCGCAGAAGAGGCTCGCCAGGATCCTGAGGTGCTCCACACCGCTCCTCACAACACGCCCTACGGGCGACTGGATGAAGTCAAGGCGGCAAAGGAGCTGGTTCTCTGCTGCGTACCAGAATAGGTAGCTTCCCGGTTGCTCCGCAGCTTCCCGGTTGCTTAATGATCTTTAAATAATTATTGCCGTAACTGTAGGGGCGGGTCTGTGCAGGCATAGTACCTTCGAAAACCGCTACCATGCCTGGCTCCGAACCATTGCTAATCAAGGTGAAGACCCGCCCTTTCCTGCCCATTGAGGGATTAAATATTCAATTTTCATAATGGCGCTCGCTCGCCAAGGGCTTTCAACATGCCTTGGCATGTTTTCCATACCAGCCCGCAATTCATTCGCGGGCGGGAGGATCGCCGGCGGTGGA
>DATCIL010000252.1:0-1257 GCA_036507795.1 Anaerolineales bacterium
AGGACGCGCTGGCGCAGCGTAGCGAGCGGTACCTCCAGCTGCTCACAAACCGTATAGTACTCCTCTCCGAGCGTGATCTGAGAGATACTGGGATCATCCGTATTGATGGTGACGTTCAAACCAGCCGCCAACATCTGGGGAAGCGGGTGATCGCGCAGCGCGGAAACCACCCCGGACTGGTAATTGCTGGTCACACATACTTCAAACACGGTTCCCCGGTTTCGGGCGAGGGCGACAACGGCGGGATCTTCCAGGACGCGAACGCCATGACCGATGCGCTCGGCGCCAAGCTGCGTGATTGCAGCGGCAATGTTGCCGGCGCCACCCCATTCGCCGGCATGAGCAGTCACCCGCAATCCGGCCCGGCGAGCCTTCTCGAAAGACCCTGCAAAGGGCTGAGCGGGGAAATTGGTTTCATCACCGGCAAGGTCAACACCGACGATGCAATCGTCCTTCCGCTCTACTGCCAGGTCGAATACCCCGGCAGCCAGCTCCGGGCTTTCGTGGCGATTGACGCTGATGATCAGGCGGGTGATTACTCCGAATTCTTCAGAAGCATCCCGGCTGCCCTGGACAACCCAGTCAATGACTTCCGATAAGGAAAAATTTTCCACCCGGCTGAGGGCTATCGGGGTGAAGCGCAGTTCCATGTAACGGACATTGTCGGCGGCGGCATCGGCAATGGCTTCACGGGTAATGCGGCCAATGATCTCCGAGGAGCGGTAAAACCGTCGCAGGGTTTGAAACTTGGATAGAAAATTATCCGATGTCAGCGGATCCTCTTCACGGACTTGAACCAGGGGGCGCAGGCGAGCAGTGCCCAGCAAATCCATGCCGTGGGACCTGGCTACTTCTAAGAGTGTCCGCAAGCGCAGAGAGCCTTCCAAATGGCGGTGGAGCTCAACCTTAGGAAGCGACCGGTAAAAATCTACTGGATGGTTCGGGGAATGATCCATGATGTTTCACCTCATTTGAGCGGGGGGAGTGTATAGGATCTGCCAGCAATGCTAATGAAGTCAGCGCCGTCTGCGCCGGCGCTTCGACTTGCTCGGTTTGCTCGATTTACTTTCCTGAGGCTCCTTTTGAGCAGGTGCGGCTTGAAGCTGAGGCGCTTCAGCGCGGGGCGCAGAGACCGCGGTTTGGACGCTGGTCAAATCGCGGGGGCGGAAAGTAAACATGCGGGTAACCACGCTGAGCCGCATGTTGCTGAGCAGCTCCTGGAACATTTCAAAGGCGCGGTTTTTGTACTGGACCAAC
>DATCIL010000253.1:0-7588 GCA_036507795.1 Anaerolineales bacterium
TATGGGATATCGCCGGCTCCTGGCTGATCGTCGAAGAGGCTGGCGGCGTGGTGGAGACTCATGATGGATCGAAACCCTTTCCATTGGAAGTTTTGAGGGACTACAACCAGCAAATTTATCCAACGATAGCGGCCGCCAATCACGAGCTGGTGGCCAAGGCGCGGGAGTGGATCAGGGCAAGGCAGGGGAGAGGAGGATTAGATGGAATATCGACATCTGGGTAAATCGGGGATAAGAGTTTCCGCCCTTTCGCTGGGCGCCTGGATTACCTATGGAGGCCAGGTGGGTGAGGACATGGCCCATGATTGCATGGCTGCAGCTTACGAAGCCGGAGTCAATTTCTTTGACAACGCCGAATCCTATGCCAACGGTGAAGCGGAAATTGTTATGGGCAGGGTCATCAGGCAAGCGGGCTGGAAACGTTCCGACGTGGTGATCTCCACCAAGATCTTCTGGGGCGGCGATGGGCCCAACGATACCGGTCTATCGCACAAACACCTGGTCGAAGGGATTAACGCCTCACTGGAGCGTCTGCAAATGGATTACGTGGACCTGCTCTTTTGCCACCGGCCGGATATCCACACGCCGGTAGAGGAGACGGTCTGGGCGATGAACCAGATCATACAACAGGGGAAGGCTTTTTACTGGGGGACCAGCCAATGGAGCGCCCAGCAAATTATGGACGCCTACGGCATCGCCCGGCGAGAACATCTGATCCCACCGCTGATGGAGCAGCCCGAATACAACATGTTTCACCGCGAGCGAGTGGAGCGAGAGTACGCGCTGCTCTACGAGAAAATCGGCCTGGGGACGACGATCTGGAGCCCACTGGACAGCGGCATCCTGACCGGGAAGTACAACCGGGGCATTCCGGAGGACTCTCGCCTGGCCAAGGAGACATGGTTGCAAAGGGAGCTGGTTCAAGAGAAGATCGAAAAAGTGCGGCAACTGACGCCGATTGCCGAGGAGCTGGGCAGCAGCATGGCGCAGCTGGCGCTGGCGTGGTGCTTGAAGAATCCTGACGTCAGCACGGTGATTACCGGTGCTTCCCGTCCGGAGCAAGTGAGGGAAAATATGGGAGCGTTGGATTTGGTCGGGCGGCTTACGCCGGAGGTGATGGAGCGGATCGAGGGCATCCTGGATAATAAGCCGGAACCCTGGCCGGATTATCGATAAACAGCCAAAACTTCCCGGAAGCTGCTAGCGACGTTCTTTGTCGCCGCTTCCGGGAAGTTTTTTGCATTTGGTCGTCACGGCTCAGAGATTTTTTTAATTTGGTCGCCAGGGTGTGGGCTGCGATGCGCGAGCTTCGCTCGCACGTCGCCATGCGCCCGCATGAAGCGAGTGAGCTTGTCAACGTCCTGGATGATCTCCGGGCCCTTCGAGGATAGCGTGGCGACTGTGGTGACGTAGCGATCGCGAAACCGTCCGACGATGGTCTCCGGATCGTTCCGGTCGCGATGGACGACTTTATCGACCACCTTGACCACGCGACCCTTGACCAGCATAGGGTGACCTTCGTCATCGGTCAGGTGCAGGTGTGCCCGGCGAACAGCTCTGCCGTTCGCATAAGCGCAAGCTTCGCTTGCGCCAATCAATGCCGCTGGCCATCAGCATCGCCAGGTGGCCGGCAAACGGCTTAGCCGTTTGCTTAAGCGAAGCGCTCTGCGCTTCGCCAGCAGCGATGACCGGGGTGAAGGCCACCTCACCCTTGACGGGGTGCACCAGATCCTGCCAGCCGCGTGTCTGCCAGACACCAGCCCAGCGGCTGGCTTCGACCAGAGCCTGTCCTGAGCTTGCCGAAGGATCTCCAGGAGACCAGTCCAGGCGGCGGAAGATGATCGCTCGGCCACCGGCGCCTTTGAGCGGCGCCGGCAGCACTCGGTAGACCGGCTCGGGGGCGAAGTCCAAAGGTGGCAAGTCAGTCTCTGCTAGTATCCGGATGGCCTCGACTTCGGCGTTGGTGGGAACGTTGTACTTACCCCGGCGCTGTGCCGGCAGCAGGATCTGTTTGAAGCGTTCGTATTCGCCATCCGGAAAGCGCCAGATGGTGATGCATTCGTAGTGGCTGGCCAGGTAGCGGGCGAGGTCCGGGATGCGCAGAATGCGCTGCGGGATCACGAAAGCCAATACCCCACCGCGCACGAGCTTGGGCGTGGTGGATTTCAGAAAAGCCAGCTCGAGCCGCTTTTCTCCACCGTGCCGGTCGTCATCGTAGGGGGCGTTGAGCCATAGGAGCGTCACCGACTCGTCGGTCAGCGAGCAGCGCTCCCAGGCAGCGCTGTGGCACTTGTTCATGCGTGCAGCAGCTTTCTCCGCCCGGTAAGGGAACAGCTCGCTGCCCCAGGTCTCGCAGTTGAGCAGCCTGCCCAGGGCAGCCGCGATCTCGCCCTCACCACAACAAGGATCGAGTAGTCGCCCACGTGTTCCCGCTGGAAGCGGGATGAACCAGGAAGCGCCGCTGCGCTTATAGGCTTCCGCCATGTGCGGCGGGTATGGGTAATACCCACCTTTTTCGATGCCTGCAAGTCTCATGTCTGTATCCTCCGTGTGAATGACCCCGGAGGACGCTTCGCCCCCAAGGGCGCGAGGTCCCCTCAGGGGATAAAATATACTTGTATGAACTATGGTCCTGATCTAAAATGTAGTCGGATTTCACCTCCTGACTTAAATTATCTGAACTTTTGTACCTGCCAACGTTTAGAGTCCCGCGTTCTTTGAAAAATTCGATTCGCGTGGATATAATTCCAGAGAATCTACGGTTGGTCAACAATAAGGTGTGGCGTGAACTTTGCAGTCGAAACAAATGGGTTATCGAAATCTTTCGGTAAGGTGCGTGCTATTGACTCGGTCAGCCTGCGCGTGGGGCAGGGGGAGATTTACGGCTTCCTCGGTCTGAACGGCGCGGGCAAGACAACGACCATCCGAGCCTTGTTGGGTATGATCCGCCCTAGCGCCGGGGCTGTGAGAGTGCTGGGGCAGGCTGTCGGTCCAAACGGACGCGGGCCATGGCGTCGGGTGGGACACCTGGTCGAGAGGCCTGCCGCCTATCCTGAGTTGACCGTCAGGGAGAACCTGGAGATCGCCCGCCGTCTGCAAGGGATTCCGGACAGGGACACCACGTCGCGTATTATCGAGCGCCTGGGTCTTGCCTCTTACGCCGCTCGAAAAGCGGGCGGGCTTTCGACGGGAAACCTGCAACGCCTGGGGCTGGCGCGTGCGCTATTACATGAGCCTGAGTTGCTCATTCTGGACGAACCGGCCAACGGACTGGACCCCGCTGGTGTGGTGGAGATCCGCGAACTGCTGGCGAGCCTCGCCCGTGAGAAAGGCGTGACCGTGTTCATGTCGAGCCACATCCTTACGGAGGTGGACCGATTGGCAACGCGCATCGGCATCATCCACAAGGGCAATTTGCTGGAGGAACTCGAGGCGGAGAAACTGGAAGAATTGCGCTCGCAGCGCCTGGAAATCAAAGCGCACAACCTGGAAGCCGCTCAATGCGCACTTACCCAGGCTGGCTATGCTGTGAAAGTAAGCGGAAGCACGCTTCTCTTGTATGAAGCGCGCGCCATCGAGGCTCCGGACGAGGTGGCAACCATTCTCGTCAACGCGGGAGCGCCTCCGACTAGGCTGGCTGTGGAACAAGAAATGCTCGAAGATTATTTCCTACGCTTGACGGGAGGAAAAGAATGAACGCCTTCCTCTCCGCTTTTTGGGCTGAGGCGCTCAAAGCGCGCCGCTCCAAAGTGTCTCTGCTGACGGTCGCTGCATTCTCGCTCCTTCCTATCGTGGACGGGCTTTTTATGTTTATCTTGAAAAATCCCGAGCGAGCGCGTGCGATGGGTTTGATCAACGCAAAAGCCCAGATCACGGCAGGGGTGGCCGATTGGCCGACCTATTTCCAGGTGCTCTTGCTGGGAACCGCTATTGGGGGAGCCATCCTGTTTGCGTTCATTACAGCGTGGGTCTTTGGACGTGAGTTTTCCGATCACACCATCAAAGAAATCCTGGCTCTGCCCACCCCGCGCGGAGTGATCGTCGGTGCGAAATTTGTATTGACGGCTGCTTGGATGTTGGGACTCAGCCTCCTGATCTTCGTGATCGGGCTTGGTATTGGAATGGCGGTTGATATTCCAGGCTGGTCCCAAGAGTTGGTAGAGTCATCATTTTGGTCGCTTATGCTCGTCGCTCTCCTGACTTTTATGCTCATGCCGTTCGTCGCTTGGTTTGCCAGCGTGGGACGCGGCTACCTGCCTCCGCTGGGTTGGGCCTTTCTCACCATGGCCCTGGCGCAAATCGCCATCGTGCTGGGTTGGGGGGATTGGTTTCCCTGGTCCGTGCCGGGGCTGCTAAGTAGCTTGAATGGACCGCGCGCTGAGCCGATTGGAATGCACAGCTATGTGGTAGTTCTGCTCGTGTTCGTCGCCGGAATTGCGGCAGCATTCGCATGGTGGCAAAGCGCCGATCAGGCGCGCTAAAACAATAAGTTGCTAATCCTGCTTTCAATCGACCGGAGTTCCACCTTCCATTACCGGCTACAGCTTCGGGCCTGCTGCTGGGCGGACCCATACTTTGATAATAAAAAGGGAGAAGGGCTAATTCCATTATGAAAACCAGCTTTGTACCGATCAGTCTTGAAGAGTATGTAGAGCTTCATCTCAAAAGCAACTCTGATACGAGCAGGGAGGAAATAACTATTGCACTCAGGGATGCATTGGAAGCATACAACAGAGGGGCAAAATGCCTGAATTGTGGAAATCCCATCTGGGTCATCGGATCAGCTTTTGGTAGTAACATGTGCTTCACCTGTATTACCGGTGAAGCGATTCCGGAAGATGATTATGAAATCGATGAGGCTTGTTATTGAAAATCCCATTTCTGTGTGTATCGTGTGAACCATAACAGGATGGGATGGATTAGCATCCTATCCTGTTATGGTTTTGATCACCGATCGGGGGAAACGCGAATCTTTCGTTCCTTCAATAATCTGGTAATGACCTCCTTCCACTTTGTCTCCGTCAACTGTACCTGGTATCCCTCCTGGCAATCGCCACCGGTTTCCAGCCCCAAAATCAGGTTTCCCTTGCTCCCGGCTTCCCAGAGAGATTCATGCCATTCGTCCAGAATGGGGATTGGCAATGCCTCTGACAGGCGAGAAGTGAGAACGCGTCGAGCCTGGGTTTCCGGTGTTGATCCATCCAGCAGTTCACCTTCGAATCCAAGCAAGTAAATCACTTCCTCTCCCGGCTGCCACTTCCCTAGCAGCGCAAGATCGGCGATCATCGCCGCGTGGTACGCGCCATAGTCCGGCAGGTGCTGCCAGGTCTGGCAGTAGTGGCTGCTCAACGCGTAAACCGGCCTGCCCTGCAGGAAGAGCTTCTTGCGCTGGCGGGCTTGCACTGTTGCCCGGATTGACTCCAGCACTGTCTTGTGCCCGACCATACCCAGGTAGATTGGCTCCCAAAGATCGGGAGCTTAATTGCCGGCCTCGTCGTGGGCATAGCCGGTCACGTAAGCTGCACCGTGTTCGTTCTTGATTTTGGGAACACTGTCCGGCCACAGGCGATCGGCCTCATCCGCGACCCACTCCAGCCGCCAAACCACGAACGGCTGGTGAGATTGGGCGAGGGTTGCGTTGATCTGGTAGAGCAGGGTGTAGAAGTTCTCCCCAACCGGCACGTCGGCCAGGACGATCTCCCGATCGCCGGCCTTTACGGTTGCCAGGCGGCGTGAACGATCAATGACTGCCGAGATTGGCTGAATCGGGGTCAACAGGTCGAAGGCCTCCCAACCCGGAGGGAACTGACCTTCGTTGGGGATGAAGCGATAGACACCCAGATCGTATTCGTGCTTGAAACAGCCCCATTCACATTCGTAGTCGTAGGGATACTGGCCTCGCCGCAGGCCAGGGACATCGTGGATATATGGCAAGGGCAATGGCAACGCCCCTGGCGTTGCTCGGCCGTTGTCCGGCCCGGCGCCGGAGACCAGGATGTGTCCCCGCTTCTGCCGGCTGGCCGCTTTGAGGACACGTGCCCGGAAGTAGGGATTTTCGTAGGGTTCGGGTAGGTTCATGTGATTCTCCTTGTTTTTATCGTGTGTGGCTCCGGTTAAAAAGTTTCGCCTGCTCGTTCCAACGGGCAGGCAACGTGTGGGGATTGACAGTCAACGCTAATCATCACCAACGTTTAGACACTACTCTATGAGAGTAGATGTTTTCCACGATGCTATTTACAAATTTATAAATGCTGCTATAAAATCAGAATAAATCTGTCTCTATAATAGCAATCTCAAGAAGGGGAAAAGTGCTTATGATTGATCAGCCTCGCCTTTTCCGTGACAGGAATGAAGTACCGCGAAAGGAAGCTGAGATTGATTCACAACACGTAGCGCCGTTAAACGCTTGGGGCCGCAAGCTACGGAAGCGACTCGGTCCGAATGCGATCGTTCCCTGGTTTGATCCCCAAGATGGTGGGTGCGATGCGCGAATCCTCTGGCTTCTAGAAGCACCAGGTCCAAAAGCGACGCGTGAGCGAGGTGGTAGCGATTTTATATCATGTAATAATAATGACAGTACAGCACAAAACACATGGGAAACAAGAGAAGAAGCTGGCGTTTCAAGGAAACTGGTAGTTCATTGGAACGTAATTCCTTATTACATAGGCACAGACACTAAAATTCGAGCTTATAATCCCAACGATATTGCTGCCGTTGGTCCATTAATTGAGGAGCTTGTCAGTCTCCTTCCCCACCTCAGAGTTGTGATCTTGGGCGGTGAGGCGGCCCGTAGAGTATGGCAAGATTTCGCTCCTCATCATATGAAACTACATGTTATCGAATGTCCTCATCCATCACCAACAAATGTGAACACAAGGCCCGGGAACAGGAATCAGATAATAAATGCTTGGCGCGAAGCTTTAAGGTATGTAGGGGAGTAGCTAACACCTTGCCTACTACTTTTGTTGATCTCAGGAGCACAAAGAGAGAGGTTTCCCCCTCTCTTTGTGCTTTTTAACTACGGATATCAGATTTGTACAGCCAGCGTCTTCAGGTTATGATAGATGGAGCTTACAGGTTCAGCCCCTCCCTTCAGCGCCGTTTCCACTGCATCCCTGCTTTCAAGGTGACCAAGCGTTCAACCGCGTTTCCGGTCTTCCAGGCTGGATAGCATATAACTCGCCGGTGCTTTTAACCCAGGAGACGCGCCAGCGCGGGTAAGCGCGTTCATCTCCGTCCAGAGCCCACCGGAAGCCGAAATCTACTTCTCTTGTGGAGTGAAGACATTTAGCAGCCATGTTTTTACCCTTAGAAGTCTTCGGGGAGGCCGATGGTGATCACAGGCTCGCCCTGGTCACCAGGACCGACCACGCACCACAGGGTCAGTGTGTTCTGTTTCGTTTTCCGTGGGCGAGGATCATCGACCTCAGCCAGGATGACATGAAAACCGACGCGGTCTGTTCTCCCGGCCTTGCGAGCGCCAAGGGACGCCATCCACAGCACGTCCCACAGCCGGCCGTCGTAGCTCTGCCCCCAAGCTTTTCAGCTTCGTTGGGCTCCAGCCGGGCGTACAAGTCGGCGGTGATGG
>DATCIL010000254.1:0-2617 GCA_036507795.1 Anaerolineales bacterium
AGAATCTAGGCAGCCTCTCGATTGATTTCTTCGATCGTGATCGCTTTCCCGAAACCGTTGGCGGCGGGTCGAACGTTCCAAATATGCGTGAGGGGGTCTATCTTCCGGCCTTGAACGCATTGCAGAACCATAACCTGGAGATGCAGCGCTTGCCTTATAAATCTGTTAATATTTTTGAGAGCACTGAGCAGGGCTGCCAGACAGCGCCAGAAGACCTACAGGGCTACATCGTGATCGAAGTGTGGGAGAACCAGATCAATGTCGGTTATGGCGGCGAGGGCAACAAGTTTATACTACGTGCCATAGAGGCGCTTAAGCGGGAAATAGAAGATTTGGAAAAATAACCCGAAGGTGAAAATAAATGAATCGCACCTTGGGACCGCTCGTCCTAGCAGCCATGTTCATTGCCGCAATTCTCACGATCCTTGCCTGGATCATCCTGATCTTATGGGCTGCTCTCTTCCCGCAGGTTCTCATTCTGCAGAACCCCAACAGCTTTTTGTACGTAACCAGTAACGCTCCCAGCCCTGGTTCATTCATCGAATGGTGTGCCAGGCAGCCTCGCCCACTTCAATTATCCAATGGCGATGTGGTTCTCGCTTATCGCTGTCCGCGGATTGGCTGGCTTCCCTTCCATGCGGAAACCGCCTGGCCGGCGCAGCATCAACAGCCCGGATTTCCATAATTCCCTTTGCGCTCCCTTCGCGCGCGTGGCCCCTTTGCGGTTCAATGCGGTTACAATAAATTCCTGCAAAAATGTCACCAAAAACTGGTCACTGCTCACTGCTCACTGATAACCGATTACTCTCCCCATGAAACTCGCCACCCTGTGCTACCTCAAGAAAGACGGCCAGACCCTCATGATCCACCGCATCAAAAAAGCCAATGACATGCACCAGGGCAAATGGAACGGATTGGGCGGCAAGCTTGAGCCCGGTGAGACTCCCGAAGCCTGCGCCATCCGCGAGATCCGCGAGGAATCGGGCCTGATCGCCGCCAACCCCTTGCTCAAAGGCTTTCTCACCTTCCCCAACTTTGCCAACGACGAAGATTGGTACGCTTTCGTCTTCGTCGTCACCCAGTTCAGCGGCCAGCTGATCGACTCGCCCGAGGGTGCCCTGCGCTGGATCGACGATGACCAGCTGCTCGACCTGGAGCTGTGGGAGGGCGACCGCATATTCCTCCCCTGGCTCGAGCGCCCCGGTTTCTTCTCCGGCAAATTCATCTACCAGGAAGGGCACCTCATCGACCACAGCGTGATCTTCCATGAGCCGTGACGAATCCAGGCCTTACGCATTACGCATTACGAATCACGTTTCACGTTTCACGCTCTCGCTCGCCCGTAATTCTGTATTCCGAGTTCTGCTCTCTTGGATCCTGACAAACATGAGCTTTGCTATTCCTGTAGAGCGCTTGCACGAGACGGCCACTCTCATTGCTTTCTACCACCCTCAGCCAGGTTACCCTTTTCACGTTTTGCTGGTCCCCAAGCGCGCCCGGCAGAGCCTGACCGATCTTACACCTGCCGACGCCGACTTCCTGATCGATCTCTTCCAAACCGTCCAGCTGCTGGTCGAGCGCTTCAACCTGGAAGAACCTGGCTACCGCCTGATCGCCAACGGCGGCCGCTACCAGGACGTCCCCCACCTTCATTTCCATTTGATTTCGGATCTTGCTATAGAGACCGGCTTCGAAGAATAGAGACTTCTGACTGACTGGCAGATTACGCCTTACGACACTCGCACCGGGATTGCTCTCACTTGCGATAATTCTCGTATATCCCCAGTACCTTATCGGCGTAATAATAACCCACGTCCATGGGACCGTAATACCGCAGCGCCTCGCGCACGTCACCGTACTTGGCCACCAGGTTCGCCAGCATCCCCGTCCCGTACTGGACGTTAAAGGCCGGATCTTGCAGCTCGGCGATGGTCGGGCGGTTGGTAAAGCACGGCCCGTTGATGCACATAAAGCTCGCCGCGATCCCATCCCGCGGCATCACCTGCATCAATCCGACAGCGCCGCTCTTTGAATAAGCAACCGGATTACCGCCGCTCTCCTGCCAGATCAGCGCCGCGATCAAGTCCGGATCCAGGCCGTTCTTTTTCGAAAGCTTCGAGATTAGATTGCACCACTGCAAGATCTTTTCCGGATATCTCTGGCTGACCTTGCACTTATCCTCGGACTCCTGAGGTTCTTCGGCAGGGGCGGACTCCGCGGCTACACCGGTCTCTTCACCCTCTTGGGGCGCCTCCGTCACAGAAAGCTCGGCGCTTTCTGCTTCTTTTTCACCTGCCTGTTCGGTTTGGAGCGCAGCAGGCGCCGCCGGCTCGGAAGTTGGCAGCGCTTCATTCACTGACGTGGGCTGGACGGCCTCGATGAGTGGACTGGCCGCCGAGGCAACCGGCGGCGGGGATATGCCCGCCGTGACTAAGAGGGCGAAGATTGCTACGAAGGCGCTGCCGAGCAGAGCGCCGGGAAACGCTAGTTGGGTGGCGAAACCCATAAATTCCTCCGTATTGAATTTAGAGTCATGGTAGAATCAGCAGCGTTAAAATAGCACACATGTTCTAGAATGTCAAGCTCAAAATGTTTCGAATTCAAGAGGAAAAATTGC
>DATCIL010000255.1:0-8284 GCA_036507795.1 Anaerolineales bacterium
TCGCATACACGTCCTCAAACCGGCGGACCTCGGGCAATTTGTCCAGCTCTTGTTGGATGCTCAGCACGCCCGGATTCGGGTTGTTGACCAGGTCCTTGATAAACCTCGGTCCAAATTGTTCCAAGAGGTAGATGGCGAACTGCCTTTCCGCCGCATAGTGAGCGCGATTGAGATCGACCTGGCTGGAAGTCGGTCTCTCCGGACGGGAAGTCAGTTGAATGTGTGGATTTTTTGCAAATAGTTCCGCGTTGGTCTCACCGATTGCGCTGGATGCTTCTGGGGCTCCGGACAAAAAAACGGCTAATTCACTGATGGCCTCATTCAGCCACAGGTCCTCATTTGGATCCTTGCTCCAGTGAATTAGATGGTGGTACTCATGGGCGAGCTCACCGGCAAAGGCAATCGAATCGATCCTGACGCCGCCCAAATTCATCACAAACATTTCCTTCTGGTTGGAAAACGGCTGGAGGGCGGTGGGAAATTCGTTGATGTGGCTGAAATAGCCATAAAAACCAAGCGTCGGTTCTTCCACCAGGAGGATATGGATGCGGGGGTCGTTATCAATGCCAGGGGACCATTCTTTACCGAAGATCAAGCGGTTGAGGGGCAGAATTTCTGCTTCAAAACGCTCGGCGGCGGCAGCGATTTCGGTATCGCCTGCTCGAACTGTTACACCGGTCCACCAGGCAACATTCTCGCTCAAGTAGCGCAATCTCGCCGGAACCTCCTCGTAGCTGCCAGCCAGGTTGGTGGTCAAAAAGAAGTTCGCCCGATCATTCAGATTCCAATCTTGATCGGGTGCCTGCGGGGTGAGCTGATCTGGAGGAATGGCTCGAAAATTCGCAGCCATCCGATAATAATCGTGTTCCGGATGCTCCGCCGCAGCCAGCGCCGCAGCTGTCTGCCTGGCAATCTTCAAGAGCTGCCCCGCGCCAAGATTGAGCTGGGTGGGTTCGGGCGTCATTTGCTCTGCCGATGTCGGCGTGGCCCGGGCGGTGACTGAAGGCGCTCGCGTAGGATCGCCGGCCGCGGGTGTCGCCCCCCTCTGGCAGCCGAGCAATAATCCCAGGGTTAAAATGAGAAAGAATTTTGCTCGCGTCATTCGCCTTTCCTGGAAGATTTCGCTGAAGTGCCGGCTATAATTCTTTCACCCCCTTGGCTGGGACGCTGACAAAACGCAGGGCTGATTGAATCCGCAATTATGATAGTTTGGGTGAGATTTGATGAATTATAGCACAGCATTCGCCGATATTAATCTAGCATTAAAATTGTCTGCTCGCAAATGCCCACGCCCATAAAATTTGCAGCGCCAGCATGCTGTGACTGGCGCTGCCCTATGTGCCATTTGCCAAAGCGTTCATCTCAACTTCCATTCTGGGTCCAATAGGTATTCGATTTCTGGATCATATTGGCAGCAGATTAGAATACTCCGATTGCCAGCAGGATCGATATTCCAATGGCAATTGCATAGACAAATCTGCGTTTCCACATATAGCTACCCTCCTTTCTCTCTTCTAAAGTCACCGGATCTTTATCCAGTCTCCGCAGCATCCGGGCATACGCCGCCTGGTCGATCAATCGCTGGTGCTGCTCTCTTGCGACGACCTGCCGTACTTCCTGGTCTAGCCGGGTGTTCATGTGGTCCTCCTTTCTGCCAAAATTGTTGGGTGTTGCCCGTTCTTCATTGACTTTACTTTACATCCAAACAAAGCCCATGTCAGTAAAATTGCCCAAAGCCATTTGTAATGTCGCCGGCTTTGCTGGTGTAAAATGAATCTTTCCAGGCTGTGATGCAGTTCACATCTCTGTTTATCTGTGTGGATCTGTGGTTCTAATCGGCTATAATCTGTAAATCATGAGCAGTTCCGACCGCATCCTGCCCCTCACCCGCGTCGTTTCAGCCTTCGTTCTCCCCTTCTTACTGGCCTCTTTCCTGATCCTCTTCGTTTCCCCGCAACCTACGGGAGGCCTCTTCGCCTGGGACATCAACCCGCGCATGACGGCAGCGTACATGGGAGCCGGCTACCTGGGCGGCGCATACCTGTTGTCGCGCGCAGCAATCGGATCCCGCTGGCACCGTGTAGCCGTTGGATTTCCACCGGTAGCCGCCTTCACCATTGCCCTGCTGCTCGCCACCATCATTCATTGGGACCGCTTCGAGCTGACCCATATTCCCTTTCTAATCTGGCTGGTTCTTTATATTGTGACGCCGGTCCTGATACTGGCAGTCTGGTTTCGCAACCGGGCTACCGATCCGGGTGAGCTTGAACCACAGGATGCCATCGTACCACCGTTGGCGCGTTGGGCGCTGGCAGCAATCGGCGTATTCCTGCTTATCTTTGCCGTGACGAATCTTGTGGCTCCTGCGCTGAGCATGCGAATCTGGCCGTGGGAGCTCACGCCACTCACCGCCCGCGTCATGGGCGGTTGGGCAGCCTTACTCGGCGTTGGCGGCCTGTTTATCTCCAGAGAGAAGCGTTGGAGCGCCTGGCGCATTGGCGTTCAAAGCATTCTCCTGTGGCATTCCCTGGTCCTTTTGGGCGCCATAATCCATCGATTGGATTTCCAAGATGGTAACCTTCTGAACTGGTATCTGATCAGCGTCTTTGTCATGCTAGTCGGGTTGGTCTCCCTATACCTCTGGATGGAAACTCTTAAAATCAAGAACTCTTCCTCACCCTGATTCCGTAGGAGCCGCCATGCTGTACATTGACCACCGCCAGGAACCGTCATTATGGCCTTTGTTAATGATCGTAGCTGTAATCGTCGGCGTCAGCGTTTACGCCATCGTCTCAGTACTTGCCGGGGATGCTCTCTGGTTTAGCCGTGATTTTGATGCGACCCCCAGCGCGATTGTCGTGCACTGCTACGGAGAAAGCATCGAAATCCCGCCGGGATCCGCTGACTTCCCCGGACTTGCCGGGGCGGTTAATCGGGCGCTCTCGGGTCGCAAGCGTTGGGATTCGCTCAGCCTCTCTCAGGGAACTTATGAGGATTACCAGACCCGGACTGACACCGTGGTTGTCGAACTCTTTTACCCGGAGCCATTGCGCATTCACACCAACACCCGCTTGTTTTCCAATGTGTCCAACCTCATCATTCCGGTTGAAGGTCGTCATTCGGAGACAAACGCCGTATTTGGCCGTCACCAGGGCAATCCCGCCGGTGGATCTCTGCACGTTCAAACCACGGATCCCATTCGAACCTACCTCGCAGATCGGGACATCTGCCCACTTCAATAACATGACCAATATCGATATTAGATTAGCCGAAACCGACGAGGACATACGCCGCTGTTTTCCTGTGATGCTGCAGCTGCGAACACACCTCAAACCCGAAGATTTCCTCCCCCGCGTCAAAAGAATGCAAAGCGCCGGCTACCAGTTGGCCTTCCTGGAAGACCAGGGCGAAGTGAAAGCGCTGGCCGGTTTCAGAATTGGTGAGATGCTCGCTCGCGGTAAGTTCATGTATGTCGATGACCTGGTTACCGGCGAAAAATCCCGTTCCGCCGGTTATGGCGCCAGGCTCTTCGATTGGCTGGCTGCCTATGCAAAAGAGCAGGGCTGTGAGCAGCTCGACCTTGATTCGGGCGTCCAGCGTTTCGACGCTCACCGTTTTTACTTCAAGATGCGCATGCATATCTCCACCTATCACTTCTCTCTAAAATTGTAGCCCTCGCACCAGAAAGGACCAAAGATGCGTTCACCGATGCCCTTCGGATGTTTATCGCTAATCTTCTTTCTCGGAGTTCTCTTATTCCCGTTCTTCCTTGCCAATGTCCTGCTCACCGCGCTGAACAAACTGGGCTTCGGCCCTGGCGCTGCTCTTCTCGCCGCATTTGGCATCTTTTTTGGCGGCCTGATCAACATCCCGGTCGCCCGGCTGCCCAGAGAACACAAAATCGAATACGTCCAGATGCGCATGTTCGGTTTGAGCCGCATTTTCCCGGTTCGCCCGCGGCACATGGGCTACACAATTATTGCCATTAATGTGGGCGGGGGTCTGGTCCCTCTCGTGATCGCACTATTCGAACTTTTCCGCCTGTCCGCCATGGGATTGGGCGTCCTGCTGCCCGCTCTCGCGGCTGTAACCATCAACATCATCCTTTCCTACATTCTCGCCCGTCCAGTGCCTGGCGTTGGCATTGCTATGCCTGCTCTGGCGCCCGGATTAGTGGCGGCGGCCGCCGCGCTGCTCCTGGCTCCCGAATTCGCTCCTCCGGTTGCCTTCGCTGCCGGTGTCCTGGGACCCCTGGTTGGCGCGGATCTGCTCCATCTTAACGATATCAAAAGAATTGCCACAGGCACCGCCAGCATTGGCGGCGCCGGCACCTTCGATGGTATTGTCATCTCAGCATTGCTCGCTACGCTGCTCGCTTAACCCCATTCGGATAAGGAGTCCATATGTCCGCAATTTCCGGTTTCCATATGAGCTCGGATGAGTTCCGCAGTCACGGCTATGCCATGATCGACTGGATCGCCAATTATTACGACCAGATCGAGCAATACCCGGTCTTATCTCAGGTCCTGCCCGGTGAGATCCGCGCGGCGCTCCCGGAGCTGCCTCCTCAAAAACACCAACCTTTTGAGGATATTCTTGCCGATGTAGAAGAGTTGGTCCTCCCGGGCATCACCCACTGGCAATCTCCCAACTTTTTTGCCTTTTTCCCCGCCAATACCTCTGGCCCCTCCATTCTCGCCGAACTTCTGTCCGCCGGCCTGGGAGCGCAGGGCATGCTGTGGGCCACCAGTCCCGCCTGCACTGAATTGGAGACGCTCATGCTCGATTGGGTCGCGGACATGTTGGCGCTTCCCGAACGATTCACGTCCAACTCCGCGGGCGGGGGCGTAATCCAGGATTCCGCTTCCAGCGCCACGCTGTGCGCCCTGCTGGCGGCCCGCGAGCGTGCTACCGGCTTCAGCAGCAACGAAAACGGGCTGTCCGGACGCCTGGTTGCCTACGCCTCCAACCAGGCCCATTCCTCGGTCGAGAAGGATGTGAAGATCGCCGGTCTGGGACGCCAGAACCTGCGCCTGATCGACGTCGATGAAAATTATGCCATGCGCCCGGACCTTCTCGCCCGCCAGATCGAACAGGACCGGGCAAACGGCCTGATCCCCGCCTTCGTCTGCGCTACGGTTGGCACGACCTCCTCAAACGCCATCGATCCTTTGCCCGACATCGGCGCAATCTGCCGGAAAGAGCAGCTCTGGCTGCACGTTGACGCCGCCATGGCGGGCACGGCCGCTATCTGTCCGGAATTCCGCTATATCCACGAGGGCCTGGAATTAGCCGACAGCTACTGCTTTAACCCTCACAAATGGATGTTCACCAATTTCGACTGCGATTGCTTCTATGTCGCCGACCGCGCCGCCCTGATCAACACGCTCAGCGTGCTGCCGGAGTACCTGCGCAATAAAGCCACCGAATCGGGCGCCGTTATCGACTACCGCGACTGGCAGGTGCCCCTCGGGCGGCGCTTCCGCGCCTTGAAGCTGTGGTTCGTCATTCGCTACTACGGCATCGAGGGACTGCGCCACCACATCCGCCGCCACGTCGAACTTGCCCAGCAGTTTGCCGGCTGGATTCGGGAATCGGATCGCTTCGAGCTGGCTGCCCCCGCCCCGCTCAACCTGGTTTGCTTCCGCCATACGGGTGGGGATGAGATCAACCAGAAAATCCTGGACCGCTTGAATAGCAGCGGCCTGCTTTACCTGACGCACACGTCCCTGGGTGACCGTTACACCCTGCGGCTCTGCGCCGGTCAAACGCATACGGAGCAGCGGCATGTTGAGAAAGCCTGGGCGCAGATTCAAGAGGTCGCCAGAGATTTGGAAGAGGGTGGAATCCCCCCCGGCCCCCCTTGATAAGGGGGGAGAAGAGGGGCAGCCTTTGTGGCGTACGCAGCGTCTATGACAGCTTTGCTTCAATTCGGAGAAAGCTACTATAATTAGCAGAGCATACCATTCAGAGGAGAAAGCACATGGAAATCAACGTTTCCTCCGAGCAGGGCCGTGAGCCGGTTACCGTCTTCCACATTGACGGGCGCATCAACCTGGGCAATGCTGACCAGCTGCAAGCCAAAGCGCAAGAGGCCTACCAAAACGGCATGCGCAACCTCATCCTGGATCTCAGCCAGGTGGAGTCGATCACCAGCGTGGGTCTGCGCGCCATCCTGGCCATCCATAAAATGCTCAACCCGATCGATCCCCAATCAGCCGATAGTCGAACCGGCAAATCAACGCATCTCAAATTGCTTGGCCCGACCCCGCAGGTCCATAAGGTCCTCACCACCGCTGGTTTCACCGATTTCCTCGAAGTTTATGAGGATCAGCAGGATGCGGTCGCCTCGTTTTGAGCTACACGCAGATACATCCGGGTGTTCTCGCTGAGCTTGAAAATCTTCTTATTTGGCGCGCCTCGCTTCGAGCGCCATGGTAAACCGGTTCACATTGCGCGGCGCAAAGCCGTGGCCCTGTTGGCCTATCTCGCCGTCACGCGCCGGACGTACACTCGCGACGCGCTGGCTGCGCTGCTCTGGCCCGAGTACGAGCAGTCCAGCGCTCTGGCCAACTTGCGCCGCGAACTCCCTCGTCTAAAAGATTCCATCGGCGAAGAGGTCCTCGCCATCGACCGCCTCAGCCTCGGTATTAATCCTGAGGCCGAAATCTGGCTGGATACCGCCGAGTTTCTCTCCCTCATCCAGCAGGTCGAAGGGCATCCCCATCCTGCGGGCCGGCCCTGCGCCGCTTGTATCGAGAAGCTGGAGCAAGCGGTTGGCCTCAATACGGAGGACTTTATGGCCGGCTTTGGCCTGCCGGACTCGCCGGAATTTGATGAATGGCAGTTCTTCCAATCGGAAAGCCTGCGGCAATCGCTGGCCGGATCTTTGCAGCAGCTGATCAGCTGGCAAAGCGACCTGGGGCATTACCCGCCAGCCATGCAGCATGCCCGGCGCTGGCTCTCCCTGGACCAGCTGCACGAACCCGCCCACCGCCGGCTCATGCAGCTTTATGCCCTGTCCGGGCAGCAATCGGCGGCCATCCGCCAGTACCAGGAAGTCGTGCGGATCTTACAGGAAGAGCTCGGCGTGCATCCGGAAGAGGAGACGCAATCCCTCTATCAGGCGATCAAGTCCAGGCAGCTGGCACCTACAGACGCCGCCGCACCTGCTCCCCCGGGAAGCGCGCCAATTGGGAGCTCAAAGCCCCTGCCCTCGGGAACTATTTCCCTGCTCTTCACCGATATCCAGGGCAGCACGCCGCTTTGGGAGCGCTTCCCCAAAGCGATGGAAGCCGCCCAGAATCGCCATACCGAGATCTTGTACGGCTGCGCCGAAGCGCATGGCGGCCAGGTTTATAAGGTGATCGGAGATGGCCTGCAGATTGCTTTTCGCACGCCGGTCGATGCAATCCTGGCGGCGGTCGCCGCCCAGCGCCATCTCTTTTCCGAGGACTGGGGGGAAATGCCCGCGCTGCGTGTTCGCATGGGAATCCATACCGGGCCGGCGGAGTTGCGCGACGGCGATTATGTTCCCGGTCTTACCTTCTTTCGCGTCTCGCATATCATGTCCGCCGGTCATGGCGGGCAGATCTTAATTTCCCTGGCGACCACCGAATTGGTTCGCGATCACCTCGCCGAAGAGTTCTCACTTAAAGACCTGGGCGAATACCGTTTCAAGGGTCTCAGCCAGGCGGAGCATATTTTTCAGGTGGCTGTTCCGGACCTGCCCCGGGATTTCCCGCCATTGGCTGCCGAGCTGGGGTACCGCCATAACCTGCCGGTCGAGGTGTCGCCATTTATCGGGCGGGAGGAGGAAGTCGCGGCGGTGGTGAGGTTGATTCAGGACCCCCCCCAGCCCCCCCTGAAAGGGGGGGAGAAGAGGCCGCCCTTGATAAGGGGGGAGCAGAGGGCGGAGTGCCGGCTGGTGACGATTTTGGGTCCCGGAGGGGTGGGCAAATCGCGCCTGGCCTTGCAGGCCGCCCGCCGAGTACTCAGCCAATATTCCGATGGGGTCTGGTACGTGCCGCTTGCCTCCTTGAGTTCGCCGGAATTCCTGGTTTCAGCGGTCGCCTCGGCCCTTAACGTCTCCTTCTCGAGCCAGATCGATCTTTTTAAGCAGTTGATTAACCACCTGGGCCAAAAGCAGATGCTGCTGGTCCTGGACAACTTCGAACACTTGCTCCCCGAAGGCGTTAGCCTGCCGCTTGAAATCCTGAACCAGACCGCCAATATCAGGCTTTTGATCACCTCCCGGGAACGTTTGAGTTTGCAGGGCGAGTGG
>DATCIL010000256.1:0-1700 GCA_036507795.1 Anaerolineales bacterium
GACTCGACTTGAACATCCAGGTGGGCCAGCGCTGCCCGCCCGCCTTCAAATATCTTTTCAATCAGGGTTCCGACTCCGACAATTCTCGCTCCCGCGGTCTGAGCCAGACGCACCAGTCCAAGAATGGTCGCTCCTGTTGCCAGGAAATCGTCGACGATCAAGATTCGCTCATTTCCTGACAAATATTCTGGGGAGATGATCAATTCCACCGTACGACCTTTCGTGTGGGATGGCGTCAGGGTTAGAAATACCTGGTCCGGCATCGTGATCGGTTTGTGTTTGCGAGCGTAAACCACCGGCAATCCCAGGTGAAATGCGGTCGTCAGGGCTGGAGCGATCCCTGAAATCTCTGCGGTCAGTACTTTGGTCGCGGTGACGTTTCGAAAGCGGCGGGCCAGCTCCTGTCCGCACAGGTCCATCAAACCCGGATCCACCTGGTGGTTTATAAATCCATCCACCTTTAGAATTCCCTCCCCCAAATTCTTCCCCTCCTTTAGAATTCGCGCCTTTAGGGCTTGCATCCCTCCTCCTCTCTCACTTTCTCAAAACCTGCCATCGTCCACAAATTACGCATTACGGATTACGGGTTACGCAACACGCATCACGAATCACGTTTCACTTTTCACGTCTCAGGACTTCCACAATTCTACATCGCCTGCCCTTAAAGGGCTAGTGATTGTGAGGATTAACGGCAGCGGTTATGTTAGAATCTGCCAGATGTTGGTATTAGCGTCCGATTCTCCGCGCCGCAAGAAACTGCTCCAGCTGGGAGGTTGGGAGTTTAAAGCTATACCAGCAGAAATCGACGAAAGCTCACTGCCCGCAGAAGAGCCGCGCAGTTACGTATTGCGCCTTGCCCGGCAAAAGGCGATGACATCAGCATCTCGGGCCCTGCCAGGCAGCCTGGTTATCGCCGCGGATACGGCGGTGGTCTTCGCAGGACAAATCATCGGGAAACCTGCGAATCCTGCGGAGGCGGTGGAGATCTTGGCACGGCTGAGAGGGCGAGCCCACCAGGTCTATACGGCTCTGGCTATCATGCGGGTTGATGATGACGTGCTGCTGAGCGAAATGTGCGTCACCAATGTTATTATGCGCAATTACCGCGACGACGAACTAATCGCCTACGTGAACTCCGGTGACCCGATGGATAAAGCGGGTGCTTACGCTATCCAGCATTCCGTCTTCGACCCGGTTGAACGCCTTGAAGGTTGCTACACCAACGTCGTCGGTCTACCCTTATGCTCACTTTACCGTTTGCTAAGCCAGCTGGGCGCACGGGTACCTGAGGATAAGCATTTACTCTGTCAGGCGCTTCCCCCCGATCCGTGCGAAATCAGCCAGGAATTGATCGCCGACCTTTAATGATAACCTCACAACGTTTGGTCCCGGCTTTCTTACTCCTTCTCACATTTCTGGCCAGTTGCGGCCGGCGGAACCCGCAGGTTCAGCAGCCCACCTCCCCGGTGCTTTCACCGACGCTACCGCCTGCCGAGATATCCGTTACCCAGGCTCCCAATGCGGAAAAATCGGCCCAGGCGTACCTGCAGGCAATGGAAAGAGAAGATTACCCGGCAATGTACACCCTGCTCACCGCTGCCAGCCGGGAAGCCATCTCTGCGGAGGAATTCGCTTCCGTCCAAAAAAATATTGCCGCGGAAGCGGCTCTCAGCAGCGTTGAGACCAGCATTTCGTCTTCG
>DATCIL010000257.1:0-17737 GCA_036507795.1 Anaerolineales bacterium
GCAGCAAACAGGTGAAGCGAGTAGTCCTTCGAGCGATACTGAGATCGTATCATTTCGCGGCAGCGTTTTCGTGGCAGCCTCAATGCTGGTGCCTGACCTCTGGCAACCCGCTGGCTGGCGAGTGAGCGACCAGCCCGTCGATACCGACTCGGTTGACCTCCCGGCAGACTGCACCTTGTACCCGCATCTGGGTGTCGTCAATCAGTGGGTTGGTCGCTGTAACGGAAACGTCTTGATCCCGAAAAATGGGGCCGAACATATTGCTGTAATGGTGACCGGCGAGAATGGCGAAAACACCATGTACCAGGTCGCGCCCGATCCTGGAAACAGCCAACCCTAGCTTGACATTTTGCCTTTATCCGCGATAATAAATGCGGTACTGGTGTAACCTCTTAATTGTTGGGGGAAGGTGGCGGTTGGCGGCCGTGCGAAGCACGGCCGCCAACCGCCACACCCCGCTATTTTGAGAAGTTACCTGATGTTTCGCTGTCCCCCTGGTGATTTTCGAACGAAGCAACAACCAGGGGGTAATTACCCGGAATCCCTGGCATAATACTTGCAACAATATTGAGAAAACCGACAACTTTGCTGGAAAAGGAAATCTGACTAAGATGTTTCAAGGCACTTACCTTCGTACGAAACCAGAGCTGCGCCCGCTCACGACTGCTCACCTCGCCCAAACGATGGCACTGTTGGAACTCTCAATATCTGAACTGGCTCAAAAAATCGAATCCGAAGTAGCCAATAACCCTGCTCTTGAATTAAGAGAAGAACGCCGGTGTCCCACGTGCAAACGTGCACTGCCAGATAATGGACATTGTTCCCGCTGTACTAAACCAAAATCCCTCTCCAAAGATGAACCCATTGTGTTTGTCTCGCCAGGCGAGGACTTCCACCCCCGTATGAAACCATCTTCCGAAGAGATTCCCGATGATAATTTTTCATCTGCGGTTGAAGAGCTGCCCACTTATGTCTTCAAGCAAATCGCCCCTGAATTGGATCCACGTGATCGTTCGTTAGCTGCCCATATTTTGACAAACTTGAATGAAGATGGTCTATTGGAAACAACCGTCCTGGAGGTCGCCAATTACCATCACGTTTTGCCCTCCAAGGTAGAGGAAATTATCAGAATGATCCAAAGAGCGGATCCTATCGGAGTGGGCTCGCAGTCGCCCCAGGAAGCGTTGCTGGTACAATTAGAGTTTCTGGCAGAAACCCAGCCGGTTCCGTTTCTGGCCAGTCAGGTGATTCGTAAAGGCATGAATCTTTTAAGCAGGCACCAATATTCCGAGCTCGGTCATTTACTAGGCATCTCTGCCCGACAAGCGCAATCGATTGCAACTTTTATCGGTGAAAACCTCAATCCTTTCCCTGCTCGAGCTTACTGGGGTGACGTCCGGCATGGGCATGGCGAAAACCCGCGAGTTTATGCCAACCCCGATGTGATCATCTCGCTCCTGAACGATTCTTCAGAAAATCCATTGGTTGTGGAAATCGTTTCGCCGTACTCTGGACGGCTAGGGGTAAATCCGCTGTTCAGAACATCAATAGAGCAAGCCCCTGCAGAAAAAAAAGATCAGTGGAAGTCTGACCTTGATAAAGCTGATTTACTGGTTAAATGCCTGCAGCAACGGACCAACACTATCGTTCGACTAATGCGACGCATAGCCAATATCCAGCGCAAATTCATTGTAAATGGCGACAGCCATTTGCAACCCATCACTCGCGCTCATTTGGCGGAAGAGTTGAAAGTTCACGAGTCGACGATTTCCCGAGCCGTTGCCAGCAAAACAGTCCAGATGCCAAGTGGTCATATCATCCCCCTTTCGAAGTTCTTCGACCGCAGTCTCAGCGTTCGCACCGCATTAAAGGAAATCATCAGTCGGGAGACCACGCCGCTGAGTGACGGTGAAATTGCAGACCTCCTCAAAGCACAAGGCTACCGTGTAGCTCGACGCACCGTAGCGAAATATCGGGCAATGGAAGGCATTCTGCCGTCTCATCTGAGAAAATCTCCCATTTCCCTTGAAACGGCATGAACCTTCCGTCTCGCTTTCCAGCCCTTCCATTTTTGCGTCGCCGACAACCCAATCTTGAAGAGATTGAGACGCTGATCGATCATTTTCCCTCCGCCAGCTTGCTGATTGACGTTCAAGAAAATCGAATTCTGCTCGCCAATGCCAAAGCGACGGAATTAACCGCCTTCACCAGGGCAGAAATAACAAAACTGGAGTTAAATACTCTGTTTCCAGAACTGGATGCCCAGGATTTTTCTCCAGTTAAGAAGCAAAATACGAGGATTTTAACGACCAAATGCATCACCCGCAATGGAAATGAATTCGAAGTAATTATTGCTCTCAATTACCTGGATTCCCCAGGTACCTGGCTTTTTGCAACCCTTGAACCGGTCGTGATTCACCAATTACAGCAGACGGAACGACAGCGCCATTCACAACGACTGGCAGAGTTTTATTCGCTCGCACAAGCATGCCAGGCGAATGACCTCGACCAGGCGCTTCAGGTTGCTTTGGAAAGTGGACAAAAATTGATTGGCCCCTGTCATCTATCTGTATATTTGAACGAAGCAAATTCTCCCAATCTCGTCCGCAGGTTTTCTTTCGGAGATCGTGTTGATCTTCCTCACCAACTTAGCCCTTCGGATATCAACGCCTTACGTACCCCGGCTCTCTGGACTCCTGGTAAGCGTTCGGCTACGAATCTGCATCGCGCAGGTCGCGCAGCACGGTTAACATATGTAGCCTCTGCCCCTCTGGGAGAGGCGCACGCCATAATTGGACTCCTGGTAGCGGTTGGTACGATAACAGGCGCTGCCCCCGATCTTATTTCGATCTTGAAAGTTCTTGCAGCCAATATCACTACCATCATCAGTCACTTTACGCTTTCTTCCCATTTGCTGGCAGATCAAGAGGGGCAGTCGCGGAGGATCGCAATTGGCGAGACAATCAAGGAAAATATTCAAGAAAATATCATCTTGCTGAACGATGAATTGAAAATAATTGACCTGAATCCGTCAGCCGAATGGACTCTGGGTTACGCCAGCCGAGAGGTCCACGGGGAACCAGTGGAAGACGTGCTGATCGGAGCAGAGAATCTCATTCCAGCATTACAGAGTGCGCAGCGCGGTGTTTCGACGCATAACCTCGGTACTGTTCGATTCCATCGTCGAAATGGCGAGACTTTCCTGGCCCACGTGCAAATCTTGCCAGTGCAATCCGATAGCGGCCAGCTTATCGACGATGCCGATAAACTGGATGCTTCCTCTATTGTGATCCTGATACGAGACTTGAGCGAACATGAGCAGTTTCGGGTTCGCAACCAACAACTGGAACAACGCGCTCTCCTGGGCGAGGTTACCGCTATTTTTGCCCACGAAGTCCGCAATCAAATCAATAATATCAGTACAGGGCTTCAATTATTGGCTATGAATATGTCTGAGGAAAATCCGAACCAGGAATTGATTTCTCGCCTAGGCGGCGACCTAAACCGGATCACTCATTTGATGAACTCAGCTTTGGCATTCTCTCGTCCAGTCGAAAATACCATGGTGCCCGTCGACATGTCGGTGCTAATTCATCGACTGCTGGAACGTTGGCGTCCCCGGTTGGCCCGCGAGAATATTCAACAGCACGTCCAGGTAAGCACCGATTATCCTGTAGTCATGGGAGATGCGCGCACCTTGGAGCAGGTCTTCACGAACCTGATCAGCAATGCGGTAGAAGCAATGCGCGAAAACGGAGGGGCTTTGACCATTCACATCCGCACAGTAAAAGATGTCGCTGATCGGGATCAGGTCGAGCTCAGCGTGTCGGACAATGGTCCGGGCATTCCTGAAGAACATCGGGAGCGTATTTTTGATCCCTTCTTTTCAACAAGTCGCAACGGAACCGGCCTGGGTCTGGCGATCGCCAAGCGGATCGTGACCGCTCATCGGGGCACGATAGATGTTGCCAGCGTACCTGGAGGAACAGTTTTCCAGGTAATCTTTCCGGCTGCCATCAAAAATAACGATTAGATGCGCCTTCTCAGGGGGGAGGCTTCCCCGCAATTATTGAGAATTTGTCCAATGAGGTTCATATGAGTGCAACTGTTCTAATTGTTGATGATGAAGATAGTGCCCGGCAGAATATTGCCGAATTTTTGAAGTCCAGAGGCTACGAGGTAATCGATGTCGATACGCTTGCGGCGGCACGCGAGTGTATTCGTCGCGGAACCGCCGATATCATTTTGCTGGATGTGCGTCTGCCCGATGGATATGGCCCATCTTTGCTTGAAGAAACCAGCCGCATGCAGCTTTACCTTCCCATAATTCTAATTACCGCTTACGGCGAAATCGAGATGGCCGTGGACGCCATGAAAAACGGCGCCCTTGACTTTCTGCAAAAACCTATCGAATTCGCTCGTTTGGAAGTGACCGTGCAAAAAGCCAGCGAAAAAGTCGCCATGTACCGGGAATTGACGCACTTCAGGCAGACGCAGCACAAGGAACTGGATTTTGTTTCCGGAAAGAGCAAGCTCATGAAGGATCTTTTTCAGGTTGCACAAAGGGCTGCAGAAGCCTCGGTTTCTGTACTGATCACGGGGGAAACCGGCAGCGGGAAGGAGGTGCTGGCCCGGGCAATCCACAAAATGGGTCCCCGAAAAGATAAACCATTTGTTGACATCAATTGCGCCGCCATTCAAAGTACAGTGCTCGAGGCAGAGTTATTCGGTTACGAAGCAGGTGCGTTTACCGGAGCAGACAAGCGCAAACATGGATTAATGGAAATTGCCGATGAGGGCATCCTTTTCCTTGATGAAATTTCATCTATGCCCCTGGATATGCAAGCAAAGCTACTGCGCGCCATCGAGGACCACTCTTTTCGCCGGGTCGGCGGTACAAATAAAATCCACGTCGATGTCCAGATCCTGGCAGCTTCTAACCGAGATTTACTCGGAATGATTGAAAAGGGGGAGTTCAGAGAGGACCTGTACTACCGTCTAAAAGTTGTAGATATCCACCTTCCGCCGTTGCGAAGGCGCAAAGAGGATATTCCCGAACTGGTCGGCTTTTTCGTCCGCCACTTTAATCCGCGCATGGGCAAGAATATCTCCGATGTAACTCCAAGAGCCATGGATGCGCTAATGGATTATGCCTGGCCCGGTAACATCCGCCAGCTGCGCAATGCCATCGAACGGGCTATCCTTTTTTGCGATGATGCCGCCATAGATGTAGGGCATTTGCCGCCAGAATTACTTCAGTAATCGCGGAAAGTTTACACAGCCGCCTCTCCGGGCGGCTTTTTTTGTTCTCCTCATCGCCTGGCACACCTCTTGCAACAATAACCGCCAGGAGTGAGGACATGCCCAAATTTCCACTGCCAGCAAGAAACACTCGCCTGGGTTTTCATTACTTTCCAGACACCAATCACTACCGGCAAACCGATCTGCAGACCTGGTTGCCAATCCTATCTTCGCTGGGAACCTCGTGGCTTACGCTGCAGGCGCCATTCGATCGAGCAATTCCGGAATATTTCCTTAGCAGCATCATTTCGGAAGGAATCGAACCGATTCTGCACTTGCCTTTTTCATTGCACGACCCTCCCCAACCCAAAGAGATGGTCCTGCTTTTTTCAACCTACGCCCGGTGGGGAGTACACTATCTCGTCATGTTCGACCGCCCGAACAGCCGAGACGCATGGCCAACCGCCGCCTGGGTCCAGAACGAACTGGTTGAGCGTTTCCTGGATCGTTTCATCCCAACTGCTCGAGAAGCGCTGAAATGCGGCCTGACGCCCGTTTTCCCGCCGCTCCAACCCGGCGGCGATTATTGGGATACGACCTTTCTGCAAGCTGCGCTGCAAGGACTTCGCCGCCGCAATCATCGCGATTTAGTCGAAAACCTGGTGTTGAGCGCATATTGTCCAGCGGGCGATCGACCACTTAATTGGGGAGCAGGGGGTCCGGAGCGCTGGCCAGGAGCCCGCCCCTACTACACGCCACCTAACCAGCAGGATCAAATAGGCCTTCGCATTTTTGACTGGTATCTCACCATTTCCCAAGCGGTCCTCGGCAAACCAGCGCCGCTTATCCTGTTTGGCGCGGGGAGTTATCCCAGCAGTACAGCCTCCGGCAATTCAGCAACCCGGGAAGAAGGCTTTCACGCCGGTCGAAATCTAGCTATCATCCAATCGCTTCTCGATACTCCCAAAGGGATCACCTCACAGCGGGGCTCGCGACAGGAGCATCCGGGGTTAGTCCCGGATCAGGTATTGGCCTGTAATTTTTGGTTGTTATCCACCGCGCCTGAAGGACCGCATCTGGCTCAGGCCTGGTTCAAACCCGGTGGGCAAACCCTCTCCATCGTTCAGAATCTGCGTCAATGGCTAGCCGAATCATCCAGTGCTGACCAAATACTGGCTGGATTAGACCCAGCTGAAACCACATCGCCTGATGCAGCGGCAAGCCAAAGTAGCCAAGATCTAAAGCATGCTATCGCTCACTATTTGCTCCTGCCGCTGTTCGATTGGGGAGTCTCCGATTGGTACCTGGATGCAATTCGCCCGTTTGTAAAGAAATACCATCCCACCATTGGTTTTTCGATTGAGGAAGCCGCTCACGCGGCGAGGGTTACCGTCGTCGGCAGCCGGCAATTAATCCCCGATAGCCTTATTAATCGACTCAGGGCATCTGGCTGCAAAGTTGAGCGAATTGACGGAGATGGCACGAGTATTGCAACAACCTTGGCATTGTACCGCTAAAGTGTCATAAGCCCAAATAGACTAATAAAACAAGGAAGCCATGACAAAAATCACTTCATCCACTCCAGTCCTCACAATAAAGCCGGTTCTAAAGGTTCTGGGACTCGGCGGCGGCGGATGCAACGCGGTCAACCGCATGATTGAACTCGGACTGGGCGGCGTCGAATTTATTGCGGCCAACACCGACAACCAGGCCCTAAAAAGCTGCCTGGCCCCGGTAAAAATCCAGCTGGGACCCCGCGTCACAAGAGGTTTGGGAGCGGGAGGCAACCCAAAAATCGGCCACGCGGCAGCCGAAGAAAGCTACCGGGAGCTTGAAGCCGCGCTCGCCGGCGCGAGCATGGTTTTTCTTACCGCCGGGATGGGCGGTGGAACCGGTACGGGGGCAGTCTCGGTGGCAGCGGAGGCTGCTCAAGCAGTTGGAGCGGTGACAATTGCCATTGTTACAACACCGTTTTCATTCGAGATGGGCCGGCGCCAGAAGAATGCTGGGGAAGGTCTTACTGCGTTGCGTCCTCACACCAATACATTAATCTCTATCCCGAACGATCGTATTCTTGAGATTGCTCCTCGCGACCTGTCAATTGAAGTTGCTTTCCGCATGGCCGACGACGTCTTACGGCAGGCTATTCAGGGGATTACCGAATTGATCACCGAACCGGGCCTGATCAACGTCGATTTTGCCCACGTTCGCCGGCTCATGTTGCAGGGAGGTGGTTCGCTCATGTCCATGGGTCATGGTCAGGGAGAAAATAAAGTCCAGGTGGCCATACAGCAGTCATTAAATCATCCCCTTCTTGACTCTGTACCTCTCGAAAATGCGATTGGGATCATCGTCAATTTCACTGGCGGCAATGACCTGACCCTCCTCGAAGTCAGCGAGGCATTAATCGCCTTACAAGAACAAGCCAGCTCAGAGACAGAGATTGTAATGGGAGTTATTCAGGATGAACGAATGGAGGGCCGCACCCAGGTAATTATGATTGCCACAGGCTTGGGAGGCCAACCTCTTGAAAGCGTAATGCCGATCGCCGCGATCAAGAAAGAGCTAATACACGAAGAGCAGGATTATGACCTTTCGAGCGAGGAAATGGCGGCCGAAGCGATCCCGCTTTCATTAATGGCAAACACCGGAAATAACTTAGATGTACCTGCCTTCTTACGAAGGCGGGTACGCTAGTCTCGAAACGCGGATATTCGCGGCCATGGATTAGATCAACATGGACCCTAAGTTTATAAAATCAATATCAAATCAGGTTTACCGTCGTTTTCCAGAACTGGACGGCAGCGCGCCAAAAGTGCAATTGCAGGCGGTCCCGCAAGCAAAATCGATCTCAAGCTCGGCGAAATATCTGCTCACCTATCGCGGAAAAGCAAAATCGCCTGACGGAAAAACCATCCACCGCTTGGTGAGAGTAATTGCAGATGCCAAAGGAAAGATCCTGAAAATCACTACGTCGCGCTAACAGGAGCAAACTTTTGAACATTGTCCAGCTGAAGGCTTTAATCGAGATTGCTTTCTGGGATTTTACAATCTCGCTGCTGAGCAAATCTCGCGTTTCTCAGGAATTCTTCTGCAGAATCTATTTGCTGATTAACAACACCCGGTACGCTTTCGATGCGCGAAAAGTAATGCTAGTCGCTGGATTATTTCTCATTTTCAGCTTGGTTAGCGGTCGAATCGTGGGCGAGCATACCCCTTCCCGGGGGCACCTGGCAGCCCTATCCGCCATGTCACCCCTACCCACTCCTTCGAATGGACAGGTAAACCTGCTGGTAATCGGCCTTGACCGGCTCAGCTCGCAGAATTCTCGGCTGGTGAGTGTGTGGATATTGGGTTACTTTTCCGGACAACCGCAAGTCTCTCTCATTCCAGTTTACCCATCAGTAACCGAGTCTCACGACCGAGAATTCCAACAAGTCGTGAGTAGATTTAACCTGACCGCAGATGGTCAGCCCGACCGCCGCTTGGTGCGCCTGCTGCAAAAGAAGCATATCTGGTGGAATGGCTATCTCTTGATTGATGAAATTGGGATCATCGAGATGATTGATTTTCTCGGCGGAGTGAAGACAGATGGACAGCTGTTTACCGGCGCGCAAGCAGTCGCCTCCCTTCCTCTTTCAGAGGAAGATGCTTCCACTGCCCTCGAGAAACAAACTCACCTGTTGCAAAGTCTCTGTCGACGGACAGACCTGCTCACGCCTGATGTTGACCTGAGAAACATCCTCAACCTGATCCCAGATCACGTTCAGACCGATCTTGATGTCTTTCAAGTGATCCGTGAGTGGCGGGATCTGGTAAACGGAAGCCAGAGGTTCAGGTGTGAATTTCCACTGCAGAATGCTACGCTGCCATAGAGGAGCAACATCATGTGGAACTTACCGCTTTTCCTTCAAATCCAATTAGCGCTGTTAGGGGCTCTCTTTCTAATTGGCCTGACCTGTTTCATCATCGGAGTCATCGTGCTGCTCACCCGCTCCGTTGGTAAAGATATCCGCGCTTTAGTCAACCAGACCTCTATCCTGGCAAAAAAGGGATTGGCCGAGGAAGTTGCCGGACTGGTGGGAAATGTCTCAGCCCTGCTCAACGCCACAAATGAATTAATCAAAACTACTGCCGGGATCGGGGTCTTTTTTACGCTGCTTGGCGTTGCCCTGATGGGCGCCGTGGCCCTGGTCGCCCTCCGGATAGACTGGTAACCAGTTGAAAATCTACACCAGGAATCATTAACCTTAAGTCCAGGAAAATTATGACTGAAAAATACTCTTTTATTGCAAGTTTGAAATCTACCCTGCCTGAGGAGTCCTGGCCCTGGGTCATCCCGGCGCTTCGACAAGATGATCTGATTTGGCAAAGCTTGCAGGATCCCAAATTTGGTGAGCAAGCGCTGCGCCACATCGGATCTCAACCGGATGATTGGTCTCCAGCTTCGCTTGCTCTTCTGGCCTCCGGTTACAATCAGCACATATCCCTCGACACGCTGAATCCTGAGATCCGCCAGAATGCCCTCCACGCTTTCGAACAATTCGTTAAGCCAGCCTCCCCTCATGCATATGACAGGCTTACACTGGCCAAATCGGGATTGCTGGCAATCGCCCTGGTTGAACGATTTAATCGAGTTGGCTCCTGGCTGGGCCTGGAAGCGGATCTCCGGAATGTTCCGGTAACCTCCCTTAAGACGCCAATCGCTTGTCTATGCGGAATTACGCCGGATCGAGACGGCCTGCTCCGTTTTTTGGCAGGCAATTCCGCACCTCAGGAATATCAAGAGCTGTTGATCCATGCGGTATTGTGCATGCCGCAGCGACTTCACGATCATGCCAAAACACTGCATGCAATTCTAAAAGACCTGCCGCTTTCGAAGTGCCTTCACGCGCTGACACACCTGAAAAAGCTCCGCCCGAACTTCGCCACCAGCCTTGCGCGATTGTTCCTGGAAAGCCAACCAACGCTTTCCAACCGGCGCAGTTTCCCGAGCTACCAGGAAAATCTCGAACAGATTTCCCAGCTCTTGCGCAGCGCGGATATTTTTGACATCGCTAACCTTCCTTCACAGGCCGCCTCGCTCCGGTCTTTGGCCCTGGAGACGACCCGGGAGCTGCATACAGGCATTTCCACGCAGCTAGCCAATGCTTTCGCGCAGAAAGGCGATCTGGAGGCGTCTTTGTCAAGCTGGCAGGGATCAGATGATTTGCCGGTGGATTTTGGGTCGCTCCGCCAGCACATCCCACCGGTTGATTTAGTGCTCGCGCTATTAAAGACCGGCAATGTGGAGGATGCGCTGGCTTTGCTCAAGGATCACGAGAACCAGACATCGATTCATGAAGGTGCCCTGTATCAGCTCACCTCTGCCCGAGATTCGCTCTCTCAGGGCCTGGTCACGGAAGCTCAGGAAAAGGCTCGGCAGGCGCTAGCTGAGGTGAAAAATCTGGCCCACGGGTCTTTGGACTCGATCGGCTGGGGTAACTCACCACAAACACAAGCGGTGGCGCAGGTTAGCGTTGAGCTTGCCAGGTTGCTTCTCGAGGTCTCATTGACCAGGGAAGCTGTTGAGGCGTATGAAGCAGCCCTGATCTTGGAGCCCGATAGCACAGACCTGCTCATCGAAAAAGCAAGAACTCAAAGGATTGCAGGAGATGCTGCTGCGGCAATCAGCACCAGCCATCTGGCAGTTGCCCTGGATCCTTCAGTGAGCAGGCTCCGAAGAGAGCTGGTAGCTAACCTCGAAGCAGCTGGCGATTGGGAATCAGCTTACCAGGAGCGGACGGCATTGCTTGAAGATCGCTTTGCCGAAGAACAAACCACTGAATGGCCCGCAGTAGAGGATCTACAAGAACTGGCTGCTTGCGCACTCAAGGCTCGCCACCCGGAACGAACGACCGAAATCTGCGAGCAGCTATTGGAAGCCAATCCCGAAGACCACACGGCGCAGGCCCTCTTGGGTGAGGCTCTGGCCGCGACTGGGAAAATTGAGGCGGCTCTCATCCATCTACAGAAGGCCACCCAGCTGGTTCCCCACCAAAGCGCTGCCTGGCTGGCGCTTGCCCGGGTTCGCAAAGCCGGGGGAGAAAATGCCAGGGCAATCGAGACGTTACGAACGGCATCCAACGCCATCCCCGATGATCCAGCCATCTTGCTGGCGCTTTCCGAGGAGTATCTCGATGAGAATTCCCTGACGTCGGCATTATCCAGCTTACGGAAGGCATATGATCTGGCTACATCGAGTCAAACTAAGGATTCAGATGGGAGCACAGAACTTTCAGCACGGATCGCCGTCCTGCTGGGCCAGACCCTGACCCGGCTCGGCCATCTTGACGAAGCTAATCCGCTTCTGGAGAAAGCCTATCAGGCCCACCCTGTATATCCGGAGCTGGCCGGTGCTTACGCAAAAGTCTTACTTGCAACCGGCGAGCCGGTTAGAGCCTTGGAGCCGCTTGAAATCGCCATGCAGGCACAGCCGGAGAATCCAGAAGCATTTGTGGATTATGCAAGAGCACTATTAGCAGCTGGACAGCAGCCAGAAAAGGCCATCCAGGCTCTCCAAACCGCGCTGCGCCAGGCCGAGGATGACCGCCCAGAGATTCGATCTACCGCGCAAGGCCTGCTTGCGGAAGCGCTCGCGGCCAGTGGAGATCTAAACGCTGCCCTGCAGGCATATTACCATGCATTGGACACCCAGAAAAGCGATGATCCAGAGTGGTACAGCAGGCTTTCCTTCGGACTTGGGGTGGTCGCTCTGGATCTGAACCAGCCGGAAATCGCGGTGGCTAACTTACGGGAGGCCGCGCGAGTAGATTCACGAAATCCCGAAATCCACCGCAAGCTGGCGGAGGCGTATACGGCGACCAAATTATTTGATGAAGCTTTGGCATCCGCCCGGACTGCAAAGGAGCTCGCCTCAGAGGATGTTGATCTGCTGCACTGGTTCGCCGACCAGGCCCTTCTGCTGGGCGCCCAGGCCGAAGCACTTTCTGCCCTGCACCAGGCTGTGATGATCAATCCACAGAGGACCGACTTGCTGATCCGCCTGAGCCAGCTAAACATCGAAATCGGCGAAAAACAGCTTGCACTGGAAACCCTGAGCGGCATTACTTCTCTCGATAATCCTGACCTCGATCATCTCTACCAGGCAGCGCAACTTATGCTGGACCTGGATGACGCCCCATCCGCCGTGGTCTGCCTGGAACGAGTAAGAGCGGGATCAACCGCGCCTGACCCGGGCTTGCTCTATACCCTGGCAAATGCCCACTACCAGGCCGGCGACATGCAGCAGAGCCTGGAGACTCTCGATTACGCAATTCAGGTCAACCCGGGCAACCTGGCACTCTACGAGCTTAAGACCGAACTTCTGCTCTCCCAATCACAAATTCGTGCGGCAAAGGAGACACTTCAGCGAGCTCTCGAGCTGCATCCTCACAACCGCATGATCCAACTTCGTCTTGCCAAAATATTACGGAGAGGCGGCCAGATCCAGGAAGCGCTCAACGCCGCAGAGCAAGTCGTCGGCGCGTACCGGGATAAACCCTTCATTCCGCCCGCGCTGGCCGCCCGCGCGCTGGCCGCTGAGCTCGCCCGCGCGAGTTTAAGGAGTGATGATGCCCGCTCACTGCTCAGCATCGAGCTTTCGGGTGACAAAAAGGATACGGATACGAGCTCTGAGGGGAGCCGGTTGCACACTTCTGATGAGCGCCACCAGGCTGACCAGGCGGCCGCCTTACCTTTTTACTGTCTGTCGGCCGAGATGGCGCTCGACGAAGATGAAGAGATTGCCGCCGCAGAAGCCCTAACTCGCGCATTTGAGCTTGCCCCAGAGCATCCCCAGGTCATCGCATTGCAGGCGCGACTGACCCTGAGGCGCGGCGATCACCGCAACGCCATTCAAACGCTCCAAACCGCCGTGGAAGCCGCCGAACGGGAGTACAAACAAGGATCCAGCCCGTCGAGCCAGCTCGATGAAAACACGTCTGAAAGCGGACTATTTCTGGCCGTCGCTGCGGCGGCCACGGAATTCCGCCAATGGGAAACGGCCTTGTACTTTGCGCACCGGGTCATTAAAGCTGCGCCGTTAGAGGCATTTGCTCACACGCAATTAGCGCGGACGCTGGTCTTAAGGGCCGAGGATCAGCGACTCAGTGACGCGCTCGACGTGATTACCCATGCACCAGGCTCCGATGCCTGTTCAGATGCTGTATTTCAGACGTTTGAGAAAGCTCTGAAGAGCGCGTGTGCCTGTCTGGCTGAGGCCCATGAGGGCGAAGTTGATGAAGAGCCGCAGGGGCTCCGGCGCTGGAGAGCGCGCGGCATGGCAATTTTCAGGCCTGATCACGAAAGCCTGCAAGTTCTGGAAGATCTTCCGGCCCATAAGCCCGAAGACTATGCAGCCCGCATTGCTCTATTGAGAATATTGGGCGAGATGAGCGGCATTGCACAGCTGTACAAGTTGAGCCAGGAGGGAGTGAAACCGCTGCCGAAACATCACCTGGTGCTGGCACAGCTGGCGCTTTCATTGGGTTCCAACGGGCGCCGGCAACGTGATTTGGACGACTCGATCGCTACGGCCCGCGCCGCCATTGACCAACAGCCGGGCCAGCCCCTCTACCACTTCCTGCTCGCCAGGCTGGCCAAAAAGCAAGAGGATATCGCCCTGGCCCTGCGGTCCATTCAAACTGCGCTCTCGATCTGGCCGGATGAACCTCGCTGGCAGGCCACGGCGGCAGAACTGCACCTGGCCTGCGATGATCCGCCGGCAGCCATCGTGCATCTCAGGGATGCGATCCGGCTGGAACCTCAGCGCCTCACCCACTATCTCCTCCTGGGAGAAGCCTACCTTAGACATGGCGACGTTCAACAGGCAATCCAGACCTACGAACAGGCCCGCAATGTCGATCCGGACCATTTCCAGCCGTACATCTCGTTGGCAAGAGCACATTTGCTGAGAAATGACCAGGCTAAAGCTACGGGCTGCGTAGAGAGAGCCATCAATATGGCCCCTAATCAGATCGAACCCCTGTTACTGCGCGCCGAAATTGCCTTGGACGCCCGCGACCCACGCGGCGCACTGAATCGAGCGCAAGCGGCCCTTGCAATTAGTCCGGATCATGTCCTCGCGCTCCACCTGCAAGCAAGGGCGCTGACTGCCCTGGGACGCTTCGCCGATGCTCAAGGCGTGCTGGAGCGAGCTATTTCCCTGGCGGAGGACCCACTGCAGTTGATGCTCGAGGAAGTTGAACTCGTCAGTAAGAGCCAGGGCACCTCGGCAGCCCTCGGGGCGCTGCAGGAGCTTGCCAGCCAGTATCCGCAGGAAGCAATGGTGCTGGCAAGGCTCACGATGGCATTGGCTCAAGCCGGCAAACGGGATGAGACGATCCGCGCCGCCCAGCAGGCCCTCCGGCTGGATGGATTGAGCGCCTCTGAAAGGGCCCACCTGCTTTACGTTCTCGGCAAACATCTTCGACAGGCCGGCCAGCTGGACCAGGCAATCTACCAGCTCAATGAAGCCATCCGGCAGGATCCGAGCATGGTGGCGGCATACTTAGAGCTGGGCGCAGTCCACCAGGACCGCCGCCAGCACACCCAGGCACTCGATGCCTACCGGAGGGCCATCGATGTTGCGCCGGATAACCCGCAGCCCTACTACGAGGCGGGACTGCTGCTTAAAGAAGGCCGGGATTACCAGGGCGCTGAAGATATGCTCCGGCGAGCCGCACACCTGGCACGCAACGATGTCAATATCCACCGGCAGCTGGGAGCTCTCGTCGCCATCAACCTCGTACACAGCCGCAAGACCCTTCCAATCGATTCCTAACCATGACCCTGAACTTCTCTCTTTCCAATGGTAAGTCTGTTCCCCGAGAACAATTTGTTATCCTTCTTAGAACCGCGCTGGCGCTCGAAGAGTACCGGTTTGCGCGGCAAACTGCCTTAGTATGGCTGGCACACTATCCTGGCGACCTGCAAGTTAATCTGTTGTACGGCCAATCTTTACTAAGTGCCGGAATGACCGAACAAGCCATGCCGATATTGGAGAAAGTATGCCGGTGCGACCCAGAATTCCTGCAAGGGCAGACCCAACTGCATAGAGCCCGAAAGGTTATCGGGGAGCCGGATTGCTTCAAGAGCGCAGGCGAACTCTACGTTCTGGGCGGCGATCCGGAACAGCAAGAGCTTCCGGAATGGGCATACCAGCTCCGGAAGGCGCGGATTGCGCTGGAGGGCGAACGCGCAAGTGAGGCGGAGGACCTGGTGCATCAGGTGCTGGCCAGCGATCGGCCGTCCCCATTGGCCGGGCTGTTCCACCTTAAGGTGAACAGCCAAAAGGATTTGCCGTGGTTGGCCATGCGAGATCTGGCCGGACACTACCACGCGATTTGGCCTGACTGCCTGGCCTTTACCCTGTGGATAGCAGCTGCATTCATGGAAAGCGAGAAAACCGATAAAGCGGTCGCCCTGCTGCACAAGGTCGCCGCAGGCGACGTCGCCGGGCAGGTAGTCACCCGCATGTGGGGGGCAGACCATCCTTACAAGTCTCTATGGCCCCTACGGATGGCAGCCCCACTGGAGATAGCCATTCCTGCTGCTCTGGCGGCGGCATTGGGCTGGAACCAGCTCCCCAGCCCGGCGCAAGATAATCGGCAGAACATGACCCAGGAGGGCGGTAACGGGTTGAACGTTGCCCAGGCAGACCAAATCGCAGAGACTCGGATTCATCGACCCGTATTGGTAAAGCCGGAAATCGAGACCAGTATGGGCCGGGCTGGGAAAGGGAATCTGCCGGCTCAGGAGTTGAAAACCGGCCGGCGAAGAATGCCATCCCCAACCAATACCGCCGTCCCGGAAACTTTGCGAGATGTACAGGATGAGCTGGAGCGAGTAGCCGGGCAGTTGAAGCGAGAATACATCGCACAGAGCGACGGGCGTTTTCCGGTCTACGTGGTCTTCACGACGCGCGCCGGGCTGCGAGGAAAGTATGGGAGCAGGTCCGCGGAGATTGACCTCGAACTCAAGCGGCTGGTGGCTGCCGTTGGGCGGCGAAACGACTGGCGCGCCCTGCTCCTTTACGCCGATGATGCGAAAAGCGCTTCGCATTATGGAATCGCGCCGGCGAAAGCTGACGATGCCTGGGAACTAAAATTGGCCCTGGCAGACCTGGACATCGCCTTAGGAAAGCAGGGCGAAATGATCGGGGCCGTGTTGATTGTGGGCGGACCGGAAGTAGTCCCCTTTCACTACCTGCCTAATCCGGTGGACGACGCTGACGATGACGCGCCCTCGGACAATCCGTACGCAACCCGAGACGAGAATTACTTTATTCCAGAGTGGCCAGTGGGAAGGCTGCCGGGAGGTGCCCAACCCGATGCGGAGCCACTGCTGTGCACCATACGGGGGATCATCGAACGGCATTCACGCATGACGGTGCGAAGCCAGGCACCGCCGTTTTTCAGCCGCTGGCTGCACGGATTATTGGAGCGGCTCTGGTTCTTGCCGCGGCGGGAACGTCCCAGTTGGGGATACACGGCGGCAGTTTGGCGACAGGCAGCTGTTTCGGTCTTCCGCCCGATCGGGCCGCCGCATTCCATGCTGGTTTCCCCTCCGGCCCGGGTCGACGGTCAGCCTGGCCGGATCCAGAAGAATAAGTTGTTGCCCAAGGGCCGCCTCGGATACTTCAATTTGCATGGGGTGGTGGACGCAAACGAGTGGTACGGCCAGCGCGACCCGGCAGACGGTGACAGCCAGACCGACTACCCCATCGCGCTCCGTCCGCAAGATGTCATCAATGGCGGGCGCGCCCCGCAGGTGGTCTTCACTGAGGCCTGCTACGGAGCGCACATCATAGGCAAGAAGGCTGAAGAAGCTCTCGCTCTGAAATTTCTGGCATCCGGCAGCCAGGCAGTGGTCGGTTCCACCGTCACCGCCTATGGCTCAATCACGCCGCCCCTGATCGCAGCCGACCTTCTTGGGCACACGTTCTGGCGGTATTTGCGGGAAGGTCTGCCGGCCGGGGAGGCCCTGCGCCGGGCGAAAATCCACCTGGCGCGTGAGATGCTGAACCGCCAGGGATACCTGGACGGGGAAGATCAGAAGACCCTGATCACTTTTGTCTACTACGGAGATCCGCTTGCGCAGGCTGGGGTCAGCGGGCCGCGCGCAAAGACCATCTACAGGCCGATTAAGCGCCCCAAGGCGATCCAAACGGTGTGCGACCGGGTGGTAAGCAAACACAAGTCACCCACTCTGGAGACGCTCACGCCAATCCCGGCAGAGACATTAACTGCGGTCAAGCGCATTGTGGAACAATATCTGCCGGGCATGCAGGACGCAGAAGTTCTGTTTGCTCAGGAACATGGCTTCTGCCGCGGAGACAATCACACCTGTCCAACATCGCAGCTGGGGATGAGACCGAAAGCGGGGGACAAACCACGCAGGAGCGTGGTGACGCTGAGCAAACAGATCGAAACAGCTCCCAAGACCGCCGGGAACG
>DATCIL010000258.1:0-4922 GCA_036507795.1 Anaerolineales bacterium
TCCGCTGTACCTGACCACGGGGCGGGTACTTTATCACTGGCACGGCGGCGAAATGACCCGCCGCGCCATGGGGCTCCTGCAAGTGTATCCTGAATCTCTGGTTGAGATTAGCCCGGAAGATGCCGCTTCCATTGGCCTGAACGGCGCCAACAAGGTCCGCGTCTCCTCTCGCCGTGGGCAGATGATTTCGAAAGTGGCTGTTACGGATCGGGTAGCTCCTGGAGTGGTCTTTGGCAACTTCCACTTCCCTGCAGAACAAAATGTGAATAACTTGACCATTGCGGCATTAGATCCGGTGGCAAAGATACCCGAATATAAGGTATGCGCCGTTAAAATCGAACCATACCTGGAGTCAATTGAGGGCATAAGGTAGCTCTGCAGCAATTCCAGATCATCTTCACCACAGCCTGCTGGAAAAATCTCTGCCACGAATTGCACGAATTTCACAAAATAAGGTTCATTTTTGGTGTCAATTCGTGATAATTCGTGGCAAAGAAAACGCTAATCTACACGAATTTTCGCCAAATTTTTGAGCAAATTCCGGGATTGATCCGTCTTATTTGTGTGGATTGGCGTGAATTCGCGGATAATGCTTATCCATATCGCAGACTTCACGGCCTATTGTGGTGCTGCCCGGTGAGACATCGGCTGGGGGACTAGTATAATTAGCCCAGATCAACTCAAAATTTCGAGGGAAAAATGGCAGACGAAATCCTGTTATATATTTCAGCCGCCTCGGATCTGGAAATTGAACGTGATCTGGTAGGACGAGCCATCACCGAAATTCCGGTTACGTTGGGTTGGCGGATAAAGCAAACCCCTCACGGAGAAAAAGTACCCGATCTGGAAGCGGTTGCCAAGGCCGATGTGCACCTGATGCTTTTGGGCAGTGATATCCGCGCCCCGACCGGCATGGAATTATTGATAGCGCAGCGCTCGAGGAAAAAACCGCTCTTCTTCCGCAAGAGCAATGCAGTCCGGACTCCGGCTGCCCAGGTCTTTTTGCGTGAAATGGAAAGAAGCGAAAAATGGCGCACCTTCCGGGATAATTCCGACTTACGCCATCAGGTGCTGACTGCGCTTGCAGATCATATCCTAAATAATGCCATCCACTATTCCCTTCGCCCGGATGAGTATGAAGGCTTGCGAAGCTGGCGTGAAGAACTGGAAAAGGCCGGGCCGCAGCTCGTCGAGGAGACGCGCGGTGGTACGGGTGAGAGCGGTATCATTATCTCCACCGAGCGCTATGTCCCCTCGGAGGGCATTCTCATCAAGAAACCTGACCAAAACTGATCATGTCTCTCTCCGCACTCCTCAGTCACTGGCGCGCTGAACCTGCGATCGGCGCTAATCTCGTCGATTGGCGCACCATCCCTGCCAGACTGGCCACGCATGCCCCCATGCCCGAGACGCTGCATCCGGCTCTAAAACTGGCGTTGAGTTCTTTTGGCATTCAATACTTGTACACGCACCAAGCCGCGGTCTGGGAACAGATTAAAGCCGGCCGGCATGCTGCAATCGTCACCGGAACGGCCAGCGGAAAAACGCTTGCATACAACCTGCCTATTTTGGACCGCCTGGTGCGCAGCCCGACAGCGCGTGCCCTTTACCTTTTTCCCACCAAAGCCCTCGCTCAGGACAAGGTTGAAGGTCTGCGAGAGTTGACAAGCATAGCAGAGGATCAGAATGTGGGACAGCTGGAATTGGTTCCGATGGCGGTATATGATGGCGATACACCTTCTCACGCTCGCCCGACAATCCGGGAAAACGCTCGCATTGTTCTCAGCAACCCGGATATGCTTCACGCCGGCGTTCTTCCGCACCACACCCGCTGGATGGATTTTCTCCAGCATCTTGAGTTTATCGTCATTGATGAGATGCACGTCTACCGGGGCGTTTTCGGATCCCACGTCGCCAACGTGATACGCCGGCTAAAGCGTGTTTGCAAATTCTATGGCGCCGAACCCCAGTTTATCCTGACGTCTGCTACCATCGCCAACCCCGCCGAGTTGGCTGAAGGACTCATAGAAGAACCGGTCGCAATAATCGACGAGGACGGCGCCGGGCGAGGCCCTCAGCACTTCCTTATCTATAATCCCCCCATCGTTGACCGGGATTTGGGCCTGCGGCGAAGCGCTTTATTGGAAAGCGTTCGCCTGGTAGATGATCTGCTCGGTTATGACATCCAGACCATTGTTTTTGGCAGGTCTCGCCGCACAATTGAAGTGATTTTGACGTATCTTCGCGAGAACAGCCTGGCAGATTCAAACCGTTCCGGAATTGAAACCAGGGACAATGAAACGAACATCCGCGGCTACAGGAGCGGCTATCTGCCCAAGCAGCGGCGCGAAATCGAACATGGTCTGCGCCGGGGAAGCGTGCGCGCCGTGGTGGCCACCAATGCGCTTGAGCTGGGGATTGATATCGGCAGCATGGGAGCAGCGGTTCTATCCGGTTATCCGGGAACGATCGCAGCGACCTGGCAGCAGGTCGGGCGGGCGCGCCGGGGAAGCGCCGAATCTTTGGCGGTATTGGTGACTTCAGCCAGCCCGTTGGATCAATTTTTGGCCCATCACCCGGACTATTTTTTTGAGCGTTCCCCCGAGCAGGCCCTGATCAATCCGGATAACCTCCTGATTCTGTTGGCTCACCTGCAATGTGCGGTTTTCGAGCTTCCCTTCCAACCCGGCGAGACCTTCGGCACTCTATCGGTTGGCCAAGTTGCCGAGATGCTGCAGTTCCTCCATGAATCGGGCGTCGTGCATCATTCCGGTGAAAAATATTTTTGGATGGCGGACCATTATCCGGCAGAAGGTCTATCCCTGCGCAGCGCCTCAGCAAACCGGGTTCTGCTTCAAATCCCTGATGAGGAGCGGTGGCTGACCATCGGCGAAGTTGATATCGAAAGCGCCTCCTGGATGGTGCATCCCCAGGCCGTTTACATGCACGAGGCGCAAACTTATCTCGTCGAGGAGCTCGATCTTACGCAAAATATCGCCCGGCTGGCGCCCAAGGCGTTAGATTATTACACGAGGCCAAGGACAGAAACCACCGTCGAGCTCGTCGAACTCGTCGAGCGATCGCATCTTGGAAGGTCAGAAAAATCTTACGGCGAAATCACCGTAACCAGCCGTGTTAACGGTTATCGCAAAATAAAATGGTTCACACACGAGAACCTGGGGGAAGGGGATCTGGAGCTCCCACCTTCGATTTTGAACACCACAGGCTATTGGCTTTCAATAGATGAAGACGTCATCTCCAGGTTACGAGAACAGGGATTGTGGCGAAACGATCCTAACCAATACGGTCCCAACTGGTCCGGCTTGCGCGGCCGTGTGCGCGCCAGGGATGGATACCGGTGCCAGGTTTGCGGTGCCCTGGAAAACGACCGGCAACATGATGTACATCATAAAATCCCTTTTCGGGCCTTCGAATCCCCATCCCAGGCGAATCAATTGGACAACCTTACCACGCTCTGCCGCACCTGCCACCAGCTGGTCGAAATGAACGTCCGCATCCGTTCGGGATTGGCCGGATTAGCCTATACCCTTGGCAATTTGGCGCCGCTCTTCTTGATGTGCGATGATCGCGATCTGGGCATCCATTCCGATCCGAAATCGCCCCTGGCAGGCGGGAACCCTGCCGTCCTGATTTACGATCGGGTGCCCGCCGGGATTGGTTTTAGCCAGCGTCTATACGAAATCCACGCAGATCTCATTCAACGGGCAACTGAGTTGGTTGCCCAATGTGAATGCGTGGATGGTTGTCCCTCATGTGTTGGTCCTGGCGGTGAAAATGGGCTGGGCGGCAAGCAGGAAACTCTGGCAATTCTGAATTCGATTTCTTAAAACTTTCCGAGGTCCCCTCGATTTGGCGTTATCATTGCCTTCAGAGCTTTCCTAAGTTGGAGTAGCTTGCTCAGCCCGTCTTTGAATTGGACGCGGATGTACGCCGAAAAACGCGGATATTTATCTGTAAAGTAACCCTATAATCATGCCTTCGATTTCGGATCGATTAAAATCCCTCGGCGTCCAGATTGGCGCACAAAACCTTCCTTCACCTGAACGCGCCTCCTTCCCCATAGAAACCGTCGTCGATGGCCAGTTTTTGCAAACGCCTTTCGGCCAGGCATTTGTGGTTGAAAGCCGGTATCCGCCAGGGCACAACCAGGGAAAAGCCAGGCTAAATCTCGATGCCTCTCTCCATACCATTGCAACCTGGGCGGGTGAACCGCGCCTGCTCGACCTGCATCCCGGGTCTTTTGTCTTTCTGGACACCGAAACTTCTGGACTCGCCGGTGGCACCGGAACGTATGCTTTTCTAATTGGCGTTGGTCGCTTTACCGAACAGGACTTCCGCTTAGCCCAGTATTTTATGTGTGACCCGGTCGAAGAACCGGCGCACCTGGCCGCTTTTAATCAGTTCCTCGGTTCGCACGACGGTCTGGTTACCTTCAACGGCAAAGCCTTCGACGTTCCCTTACTAAATACTCGATTCATAACCAACGGGGAAAAATCTCCTCTGGCTGCTGCCGCCCACCTTGACCTGCTCCCGCTTGCCAGGCGCTTATGGCGCGACAGGCTTCCCAGCCGGGCTTTGAGCTACCTGGAAGAACATATCCTCCAGGTCAAACGAACACATGAAGATGTCCCTGGCTGGCTCATTCCAATTATGTATTTCGACTACTTGCGGAATGGCGATGCCCGCCCGCTGAAGAAGGTGTTCTACCACAATGCCATGGATATCCTCTCTCTCGCGGCCCTGCTAAATCACGTAGCAGCCATACTGGCCGAGCCGATGAGCGGACGCGTGGATCATCCCGTGGACCTGGTAGCAATAGGAAAGTTATTTGAGGATCTGGGTCACGTCGAGACTTCCGCCTCTCTTTATGCGTTTGCCCTGGACCAGGATCTTACGGAAGA
>DATCIL010000259.1:0-17411 GCA_036507795.1 Anaerolineales bacterium
AGCAGTTCACCATCGTCCGGAAGCAGTTTCAACACCTTGCAATACTCGACGTCCAGTGTCTCTGCGACTAATCCGACAGTCTCATCAAACAGCTCCTCTAAGGAAGATGTGATCAGAGCGCGCTGGCCGATCTGGGTCAAAGCTTCCTGCTGGCGAAGGCGCGTCTTTAATTCCTGCTCAACCTTTAAGAGGCGAGTTGTTTCGATGCGTTCAGATTTTTCGCTTGTCTCAATTTCCATTTTTCATCCCTGTCTTCAGCTCGTGGAATCGTGAGCGTCAATAAATAAGACAGTTCTTATCGAAAATGTATTATATCGTAACTCTCCCACCCTGGCAGAATCGGGCCTTTTTGAGGCGATTGATGAAAATCGAGTAAATAATCCCTCAACTCAAATGTTCAGCCCCCGCTCGGGGAAATGAGCGGGGGCTGGCAACGTAGGAAGAAGAGATGAATGAGATTTCAGCTTTATTCATAGGCCAAGACCTCTCGAATTGTCAGACGGGCGGCGTTGCGCGCCGGAAGCAGGCTCGCCAGGATTGACAGGACCACCACCGCCACAAGCCACAAGAGGAACCCGGTGGTTGTAAAGCTCAGGGCGGAAGTCATGCCAAAGATCGCCAGGCTGACGCTGTCGGTCAGAAGCCTGCTGATCGGAAAGGCCAACAGAGAGCCGATCAGCCAGCTGAGCATGCCGATCAGGATGCCCTCCGTCAGGACCATTTTTATCAGGATGCGATTCGAGGCGCCAATGGCGCGCATTACCCCGATCTCGCGGGTGCGCTCCAGGACGTTCATGCTCATCGTCCCGGCCAGGCCGATGCTGCCGACCAGGGCTGTCAGGCCGGCCAGGAAGAGCATGAAGGCTGTCAGGGTGGAAAACCCGCTGGCAGCCGTGGTGCTCAGGAACTGGCCGGCGGTGATGTCGACGATGCGGATGCTTCTTTTGCGCAGGTGAGACTCAATTTCCCGTCCCAGAGCTTCCTGTTGCTCCTGGGTCATATCCTTTTGGCTTGAAACGATCCTGAAGGTGATTGCCTGGTTGCTCAGGTTTATTATCCGGGAGAGGTACTCATAATTAGCATAAGCCAGATAGCCGGAGCTCTGCCCAGCCAGCTGGAAAAAGCCGACCACCACCCAATCGCTATCCTCCCCGTTCACCCGCAGGCGGATGGTGTCGCCGATTTCCAGGTCCGGGTAGCGGTTCATAAAACGCTCGTTCAGGCCGATGGCGTTCTCATCCCCGGGGATCAGCCAGCGCCCTTTGAGCATGATCGGTTCCACGAGCTGGCTGTCGACCGGCGGTGCCAGCAGCTGCACGGTCTCCCCGGCCGAGCCGTCTGCCAGGATAAGTTCGCTGCGGGCGCTGCCCCAACCCTCCACCCGGGATACACCCGGCACTTGCCGCAGCAGTCGCTGTACTTCGTCCGTGCGGTAAGGCCGGTCGAGGGTCAGGTTGACGTCCGCCAGGAAGTAGCGGCTGATCTTATCAATGTAATCGTTCATGGAGACCTGTACATTGAAGGACGCAATGAAGATCGCGCCACCCAGAGAGAGGGTTGCCAGCGTCAGGACCAGGCGACCTTTGCTGCGAAAGGTGTTGCGTATGGCAATCAGCACCGGGCGCGAGAGGCGGCGCGTCCGGGAAAGCAGGCGATCGAACCAGCCGCGCTTCGGGGGGTGGCTTTGACTGATCCCGCTCAGCGCTTCCTGCACGCTGATACGCACTCCCTGCCAAATAGGGATGATTGCCGCCAGCTGCGGAACGAGCAGGGCGATCATGATCTGGAGAAGCAGCGCCTGAGGCACAATGCGGTGGCCATAAAAGATGAAATTGATCTGGTGTGCCAGCGGGATGATCTGCTGGAAGGCAACCTGTGGTGCCAGCGGCATGGCAACCAGCGCTGCCAGCCCGCTGAACACCAGGATGAGGGCCAGGTAAACGCTGGCGATCTGCTCGGGGCGCGCCCCCACAGTCTTCATGATGCCAATCTGCTGGGTCTGCTGTCTCAGCAGGGCTTGCAATGTGTTGATGATCAGGAACCCGCTCAGAAAGACCGATAGCGAGCCCAACACGAGCAGGACGCCTACCAGGGCCTCCACGTAGCTCCGGTTGGGATGATCGCTGGAGCTGCGCGTTGCCGTGCTGATCACCTCGCCATGCACCTTTTCGATCTCCGCCTGGACCTGGTCGGCGATCACTTCAATGCGGCCCTCGTTGCGCCTGTCGCCGGTGACAGTGAGATAGAGCGTATTGTAACTATCGGGCTGTTCCAGCCGCTCAAGGCTGGCTTCATCCACGTAACCATGCACCGGCGCGAGGAAAAAGCCCGGTCCGGCCTCAAATGCGCCGATGGTTTGGTCGTTGACTACGCCAACCAGCTGCAGCCGGCGGGTGTTTCCAGAGGGCAGCTCCAGGGTTATCCAGTCGCCCATCCCGGCCTTGGTATCATCCAGTTTGTAGCGTTCGATAACGATCTCGCCTTCTCCGGGAGGCCACCTGCCCGCTTCCCGGGTGATCTGGTTGATCTGCATCCCCTCGGGGGCCGGCACGGCTTTTAGATTAATAGTGATCCATTCGCCCGGGCTGGCCTCCAGGCGGGCGCCAAAGATCCGGGCCCCCTCGGTCTCCTGCACGCCCTGCATGCGCCGGATGTGGTCCACCAGGTCATCGTCGAACGGAACCGTCACGATCTGGATGTTGGCCGGATTGGATGCCTGGTAGCCGGACTGCATGTCGGTGGTGATCACCATGTGCAGGGTGGTGATGACGCCGACCGCGAACAGGCCCACACTAATGGATGCCACCACCAGCAGGGAGCGTGTGCGGTTGCCCCACAGGTCGGACAATACCTTGCGCCAGCGCGGCCGGATCATGCTCATGTCTCGCCCTTCTGTGAGAACCACTCGAGTTTCGATAATCTCAACACTACCTGACCAGCTCCCCATCGGACAATAGCAGGACGCGGCCGGTGCGCTGGGCCAGGCTCTGGTCGTGGGTGACCATCACGATGGTCTTACCCTGCCCGGCGAGTTCGACGAAGATTTGGAAGACTGCATCGGCCGACCGCGAGTCCAGGTTTCCCGTGGGTTCATCGGCGATCAGGATCGGTGGGTCGTTTGCCAGGGCCCGGGCGATGGCGGCGCTTTGCTGCTGTCCGCCCGAAACCGCTGCTGGCAGCTGCTCGGCAACTGCCTCCAGTCCGATCAGTTCCAGAAGCTCCCTGGCACGCTCTTCGCGTTCCGCCGCCGCATAGACATTGCAAAAATCCATCGGCAGCATGACGTTTTCCAGCAGGCTCAACATGGGCAACAGTTGAAAAAACTGGAAAACAATACCCAGGTTGCGGCCGCGCCATACTGACATGCTGCTTTCGTCAAGCTTATGGACGAAAGTGCCGTTGATGCGCACGCTGCCGGAGGTCGGGTGGTCGATGCCCGTGATCATATTCGCCAGCGTGGACTTGCCGCTGCCGGATTTTCCCACAACGCTGGCAAATTCGCCTCGATAGAAGCAAGCAGTGATCGCGTTAAGAGCGGGAAAGTCGCCGGCCGCCGTCTTATATACCTTGACGATATCCTTCATCTCAATCAGAGGGGCAGTGCCATCCCTCTCCGCGCAGGCAACCCGGTCGTTTGTCCGCACTTCAGTCTGGCCGGCCGACATTGTTTTCCTGCCCCCCCTTCTCTTCTGGGAAGGGGACGACCTCGCCATCTGCAATCTGAATTACCCGAGAAACGCGCTGCGCCAGTGTCTGGTCATGCGTGACCATGAGGATGGTTTTGCCCTGCTGAACCAGCTGAGCGAAGATGCCGAAAATAATCTCCGCCGTGGCTGAATCCAGCCGGCCGGTGGGTTCGTCAGCGATGATGAGCGGGGGATCGTTGGCCAGAGCCCGGGCGATGGCCACCCGCTGCTGCTGCCCGCCGGAGACTGCCGTGGGCGGCTTGTTGGCATGCTCCTCCAGCGCTACCTGTCGTAATAATTCCCAGGCCCGCTGTGGGCTGCTTCGTCTGTGGAACAGACCGGTGAAGTCCATTGGGAGCATAACGTTGTCCAACAGCGAGAGCGTCGGCATCAGGTAGAAGGACTGATAGATGAGGCCAAGGTTTTTTCCACGCCATCTGGCGCGCTGGTTTTCATTAAGCGCGTGAACCGGAACCCCGTCTATCCAGACCTCGCCTTCCGTGAGACGATCTACCCCGGTCAACATGTTTACCAGCGTGGACTTCCCGGCGCCAGACTTGCCAACGATTCCCAAATACTCGCCCGGATATACATCCAGGTCGACGCTGTTGAGGGCGGTGAAATCCCCGGCCGCGGTTTTATAGCGCTTGACGAGCCGGCGCGCCCGAATAATTGGCTCGCTCATTTTGGAATCATAGTAAAATGAACACACCGATAAATAATGAACAGCATGTTCAGAATTATAACGGGAGGCGCGCTGGTGTCAATTACCACTTTACTGCCTCTGTCAAATAGTAGACGCCTGTTCAAAAATTAGCTGGATTGCCAGGAAGGGGCCCTTCGGGAAATCAAAATGAATCATCGCAAAATTGACCGCCGCATCTTACGCACTCGCCGGGCTCTCAAAGACGCCATGCTCGCGCTGGTTTTGGAGCAGGGTTTCGACGCGGTTACCATCGAACAGATCACGCACCGCGCCGATCTGGGGCGCACCACCTTCTATTTACATTATCGAGATAAGGAAGAGCTGCTGCTGGAGAGCATTCGTGAACTGATCGACGACCTGGTCGCTCACATCCGGGTCTCGAATTCATCGCCCATTCTGTTGGCCTTTCAGCACGCTGCCGAAAACGCCGACCTGTATCGCATTATCCTGCGCGGCGAGGGCGCTTATAGCGCGGTCGAGCGGCTGCGCAAGACCATTAACCAGACCATTGAAGAATTGTTTAAAGAGTTCCTTCAGGCGCGGGCCGATGTCGAACCGGATCTGATCCGGTCTTCATTCCCGCTCGAGGTGGTGACCAACTTTCTGGCTGGTTCGCTGCTTGGTTTGCTCACCTGGTGGCTGGAGGAGAGGCCGCCCTATACACCCGAGCAGATGGCCGACATGTTCCGGCGACTGTTCCTTGACGGGATCAGGGAGACATTGGGGTTCGTGCGCTGACTTCTCGCGAGCACCGGATCCGGAATACAGCCGCAAAACCAGCTTCTCGCCGGCGCGTTCCCCCGCCGCTCCGTGCTCCAGCGTAAAGGCGTACAGATTGCTCTCCCAACCGCCGGGAAGCGTCTCGATCTCGTCGACTCTAACACCGGCCTCGATAGGCAGGTTTCGTTCGTAGTAGGCTTGCAGCCTGCGGGCGATCTCGTCCATGAGCTCCAGGGTTGCCTCAATCTCGGAAGATAGCGTTCGCAAGCAAGCCAAATGAAAACGCGGCTGCAATCAGGCAGATCGCCGCGGTCAGATAATCTCCACTTAGGAGCGGAAAAAATGCAAGTCTCAGACTGGGAATCCCTCTTACCGTGCCGCCGGCAGCAGCGATTATTGCCGGTAGTCTAAGTGGCTCACCGCTTCCACCAAATTCTGGTATAGGCCCACAAGGTCATTGAGCTGGTAGTAGGCATTGAGCCCGCTTGGGTTTGGCAGCAACCACACCCTGCTGCCGCCGATTTGATGGGTTTGCAGCCCAACCTGAGCGTTTTTCCAGCCAAAAGCCGAGCGGTAGGCGCCCAGCCCTAAAAAGGCCACAAACTTTGGTTTGTAGAGTGCGACCTTCTTTTCCAGCCCGGCCGCGCCCTGCCGAAGTTCGGCCGAGTCCAGTTGATCGGCAGTGGCCGTGGCGCGGGGCACCAGGTTGGTGATGCCGAGACAAAATCGAAGCAGTTCAGCCTGTTGGCTGGGCTGCAACTGCCTGGGCGTAAATCCGGCCAGGTGGACGACCTTCCAGAAGCGATTGCCTGGCCTGCCGAAGTGGTATCCGACGGCGGCCGAGTAAAGACCGGGGTTGATGCCGCAAAAGAGCACGTTCAGGTCTTTGGCGAGCACGTCTGGAACGGTCTTATCTTTCGCTGAGGTAATATCTTCCTTGGAAGGTCTTCGCATAAGATTCGCTTTTAAGTATACTCTCATGCGGCCCATTCTTGTTCATGGTAATATTAAATTGCTTAGTGCAAACTTAATAACTGCTTCTTTGCCGTCTCGCATACTGATCGGGCAGAAAGCCATTGTTTGGCTCACCACCCATGATGTAATTGGGTAAACCGGTATGGTGAGTCGCCCATCTGAGCAATCCCCTCTGGCGACGGAAGCGGTCGCCACGGATAACTCTTACTCAACCGGAGTCGTGCTCCCAGGACCGGGGAAGCCCTCTTTATAAGAATAAGGAGGAGTAAGATGATCGTGTTCAGAAAGCATTGGATGTCAAAAATCGCCCTGATCCTGGTTGCAGCATTGATGGCGGCAGGCGCGCCGGGAACCACCGCCCATGCGGCCCAGCCTTCAGCTGCTGATGTCCCCTCGATTCAAATCTTCGCCGCGGAAAAAGATAAATCGGTCACTCTGCGCACCCATAATTTTCCTGCGAACACGGAATTTGAGGTGCTGATGGGACTGCAGGGTACCCGCGGCATCGATGGTGTGCGGGTGGAATTCATCAACTCCGGGTCCGGAGGATCATTCACCCGGACCATCGCCATCCCCAAAGATCTGCGAAGCCAGGAGCGCATCGTCGTCCGTCTGCAGGGCACGACCACTACCTGGTTTGCGTTCAACACTTTCACGAACGCCACCGTCGGGGTGAGGCCAGCTCCGGACACCAGGGATCGACCGCGCCTGCCGGCTCAAAGGGATGCCGACGCAGTTGACCAACTGGTCTTCCAGCAGCGGGCGGATATCTTCGCTGGCCGGGCGGGAGCATTTTTCCCCAGCTCCAATTACACCGGCTTTGCGGCTCTCCAACGCCTGGATCCTACGGGAGATCTGCGCGACCGTAATCTGGAATTTGCCCAGCGTTTGCTTGAGCTGCGCCTGTTCGATCAGCAAGGGAATGAATTCGAGCGCGCTTTCGGGCTCAATTACGTATACTTCAACCTGAGCAGAATGGACCGCATTGATTGGCAGACGGGTGACCTGAGCATCTACCGCTTTGACCGGGATCTGGCGCGCTGGGTAAATTGCCCAAGCCACCTGGTGGAAACAAAGAACCCCCCTCACGGACGACTGGCCTGCGTCGTGCCGGGGTTCGGTCTGTTTGGCCTTGCCCGGGAGAGGTAATCCCGCTCAATCATGGCTGGCAACCGCTTCGCCGGGTTTGTGGGGTCCGACGATCTCTATCAGATAGCCTTCCGGGTCGCGGAAGGCGGCCATTCTTACGCTCCAGGGCATATTCTCCGGGGTATGTTCGAATACGACCCCGCGCCCGGCCAAAATCCGGTACGCTTCATCCACCTCGGGCACTTCGAAGTGAATCTCAACAGTATGGTCCCTCAGCGGCTCAGCCTCCTCCAAACGATGCAGATAAAGCTTTGTCCCTTTGGTCAAGAACTGCGCGAAACTTGCGTCTTCGTATTCAACCTCCAAACCGAGCTTATCCTTATAAAACGCCAGGCTTTCCTCGAATTTTATTGCCCATAGGGTGATGTAAGGAATGGTTTGTAGTTTCACCGGCATGATTACCTCGCTAATTCTGTGACAGAGCCGCCCCTCTTATCGAGCGCCGTCGCATGTTTGTAAACGAGCGGAGCGGCGGCTGGAGCACGTCTTGCATGGAAAAGCAGTAAGCGAAATCCGCGTAATCCGCGTCCTATTCGCAAGACTGGCCTAAGGCCTGTTGGGACCTCTCCCTGGCGTGCCATCCTGCACTTCGATCCACGAATCCTCCTGGTCCGGAAGCAGCGGATCAAGTCTCTCGGCTGAAAAGCAATCCGCCAGCCGGAGGGGGATCCCATCCAGGTCATCGTCTTTAATGTTCCTGGGATTGCCCGTCAATCTTGGCGTGCCGTAGGTTGAGATCACTTCCTCAATGATATCCTGGTTTCCCGTGTAAAGAATAACCGGATCTCGCTCGTCCCAGATCGATATCCCGCTCTTGTCATCCCCGATATAACTTCCGTTTTCGATTGTCAGGATGACCGTATCCCGCGGGAACAGGTATTGCAGCCAGAAAGCGCCCTGCACCGAAACGTATCTCGGTGAGAGAATGACCGCATATCCATTGGGCTGGATTACGGCCTGCGCGGTGATGACGTGGCTGCCAAGGTTGAAATCAGTTTCCCGCCAGCTCCACGGGACAATCCGGTCGGGATTGCCCTCGCGATCGTTGCCATCCGAGATCCATAGGCCTTCTACGTCAACCGGCTGGTCCCCATAATTGAATAACTCGATATACTCGTTATAGATCGCCTCCTTATCCTCCTCTTCTCCGCAGGGATTGCCCATCACCTCGGTGATCGCAATTGAATACATGGGTTGGGCGGGCGTCTCAGTCGGCGTTGGCGCAGGAGGATGCGTGGCTGTGGGAGTAAGTGTCCTGGTTGAGGTTGGGCTGGCAGTTTGGGTTGGCTCAGGCGTGAAGGTGGGAGTTGCCGTCTGTGTGAGGGTAGCAGTACTTGTTGGCACCAGCGTTCCGGTCGGCGTGTTGGTAACTTGAACCAACGCCGCGGCAGTCAACGTAAATTCTTTCGCCTGGGTGGCTCTAATCGGTTCCTGCACGTCAATCACCGTTTCCAGCAGGCCAAAACCACCGGTAACAAAACCCGCGATGATTGTCCCGACCACGCCGATAAATGCCGCGATGACCACCGGGTCTTTCATCCAGCTTGCTGATTGGGGTTTTTTCTTGTCTTCCTCAGGTTTTTTACCCATGATTTCCCCCGGTTCGGTGACCTCGGTGCTCGTGTTGCCCTACGAGACGGGGTATGATTTTAGAATACTGCAATTACCGGTTAAAATCAAGTTCTAATCGATTAACGGGCTTAAGAATAAGATAGTTCCCATTTTATGTTTATGTTTTGATTAAGATAATGGCTGGTGCAAAACTGGTTTAGAAAGAACCTTGCGAAGGTTTTAGGCCCATGCGTTGAACCCGGAAATCCAACCTTCGCAAGCTTTTTCATCAAAGTCTAAGCTAAAACCGCTGGCAGATGCGCGCACGTATAATAAAATATACAAAGGTAGCGTCCATTGTAAGGAGGTGAATGGCTTTTGGCTGCCAACCGTTGTCGCCAGCCGATTAAATCCCTCTGGCTGGCGTTCCGTGGCATCTTTATCACATTTCTCCTAGCAACAGTTGCCGGGGTGTCCCCTGTTCATGCCTCAGAGGCCCCAGATTGGATCCCACTGGAAGAGCAAACAGAAATCAGGCGGCGGCAGTATCCCGAAAAATACCCGGCGCCGCTGCTCCTGCCGGACCTGCAGACCCTGCCCCCTTCGGATCTTCGGCTGGAGGAGGATGCCGGGAAGAAGTTCGTGCGCTTCGCCAACACCATCTGGAACCGCGGCCCCGGACTCCTGGAGCTGCGCGGCGCCTATAATCGAGAGGCTGGCACAATAAGCGTAACGCAAAACATTTACCGGGAAGGTGGGGAGCTGCAGGAGCGCCAGGCCGGCGAGTTTGAGTTCCACGCCGTCCACGGTCACTGGCACTGGGAGGCCTTCAGCCTGTACCAGGTTTGGTCGGTAAGGCAGGATGGCGGTCTTGACCAACCGGTGACCATCAGCGACAAAGTCGGTTACTGCTTACGAGATATTGCCCCTCATAATGTTTTTCTCGCCAGCGAAATCGTCAACCAGGAACAAAACCAAAGCACTCGCCCAGGCTACACCAGCTGCTACTGGGCCCGCCAGGGATTATCGGTCGGCTGGCAGGACACTTATAGGGCGCACGTTTCCGGACAGCGCGTCGATATAACTCATTTGCCGGACGGCGTGTATGCCCTTAAGTCTACGGTCGATCCGGAAGACATCATCCGGGAAGGGGAAAATTCCAACAACAGCGCCGTAGTGTATTTTTCGATCGGCGGGGATCAGATTGATGTTCTCGGCGATTCGCTTATCCCCTTCCTCTTAAAGCAAGAATACGAATAATATGGGGCAGTTGAGGTCCCCCTATTATTCTGAATACCAATTCATTGCCCATGGTTGATCTAGCACACCATTGGGCGGCGCTCGCGCCACGGTTGAGCCCGCTCCAACTGCCCAGCCAGGCGGAACAGGGTGGCCTCATCGCCAAAGCGTCCAACGAACTGCATGCCGACGGGCAGCCCGGTCGCATTCCAGTACAGCGGCACCGACATCGCCGGGTTGCCGCTTGCGTTAAAGAGCGGCGTGAAGGGAATAAACTCGAGGACCTGCGCCGCCAGCTCATCGATGTTCACCAGGGACTTAATTATTCGTCCAGAATTGAGCCTGCCAAGCGCTTTCAAGGCCAGCGCTTCAATCCCTTTGGGCTGCAGTTCTCCGATTTTGACAGGCGGTCTGGAAAGCGTTGGCGTCAGCAAGACATCGAACCTTTCGAGGAACGCGCCGACTACCCGCCCATAGCTTTTTAACAGGTGGAGGGCCTTTGAGTATTCAGAGGCCGGGATTTGCCTGCCCAGCAGGCCGACTGCCCAGGTGCTGGGTTCGAAGTCCTGGGGCCTGGCCCTGCGGCCGCGCACGGCTTCCATTTCCTCGATGGTCGCTCCGGTCTCCCCGCAAACCATCGTGAAGAAGGCCCGGGCAAATTCCAACCCGTTAACTTGTGGCCTGGCTTCGACGACTTCGTGCCCCAGTTCCTGGCACAGTTTCACGGTCGCTTCCAACCCTCGCACGCAGTCTTCGTGTACCGTGCTGGGCAGGAAAGGCTCCGCGGTGAAGGCGATGCGCAGCTCGCCCGGCTCGGTCTTCGCCTCATCCAGAAATGGTCGTTTGGGAGGCGGCGCCACATACGGCGCGCCCACATCCGGTCCGTGGGTCGCATCCAGCATGGCGGCGCTATCCCGCACGGTGCGAGTCAATACATGATCGATGGATAACCCCTGCCAGTTCTCGGCTACCAGCGGACCGGCGGGGTTCCGGCCGCGGGTTGGCTTGAGCCCGAAGGTGCCTGTGCAGGATGCCGGAATGCGAATCGAGCCGCCCCCGTCGTTGCCGTGGGCCATGGGCACCATCCTGGCGGCCACCGCGGCCGCAGATCCGCCGCTTGAGCCGCCCGGATTGCAGGTCAGATCCCAGGGGTTTTTCGCCGCTCCGAAGAGTTCCGTCTCGGTGAACGGCACCAGTCCGAATTCCGGCGTGTTGGTCTTGCCAAGGATGATCAGGCCGGCGCACTTATACCTCCGGACGATTTCGCTGTCCTGACGGGGGACAAAATCTTCCAGGAACCGGCAGCCGCTGCGCATGGGCTCTCCGGCGTAGGCGGCCGTCAGATCCTTGAGCAGGAAGGGCACTCCGCGAAAGGGCCCATCGAACTGTGGATTTCTGGCTTCCTCCAGAGCAATATCATACATTTTGTGAATGACGGCATTTAGCCTGGGGTTTAGTTCTTCGATCCGGCTGATGGCTGTTTCCACCAGTTCAGCGGGCGAAACCTCTTCCCGGCGCACCAGTTCCGCCAACCCCATTCCGTCGTATTGGTCATACTGCTCAAATGCTCCCATGCTCTTTTTTCTCCCTCTTCACGGTTACTCCGATTTAATCCAGTCCGGTCTGTTCTCGCCTTTCATGAAGCCTATGATGTATTCAGCGCTGGGATGATCTACTTCTCTCACGGCCTTGATCACAGACTCCCTGTCATATTCGGCTCGCTTGAAAGCGAGTTCATAGCCTGCCTCTTGGGCTTCTAAGAGCGCATAGCCGGCGCTTAGCTCGGGCGGGAATGGGTTGCTGACGCTCCCCGGGTTTACTACTCGAAGGTCGCCGACAATCCGGTCAAATGGGGTATGGGTATGGCCGACAAAAACAAGATCCGCTTCTGCATCGGACACGAGTTCATAGAGCGCTTCATCGCTCAGTTTTGGGTGGACCCCCGTGCCGTCATCGGATCCCGGTTGAGCGTGCACCGCCAGGACGCGGGTGCCATCTGGCAGCTGAAGCCTTTTTTCCAGCGGCAGCTGCCCGAGCCTTGCCAGCCCGCCGGATGCCGCCACAGCCCCGGCCGTCCAGGCGAAGCTCCTGGCAATTCTGAAATGCAGCTGGAACAGAGCGGGGTCTTTTTCCACGTCGGGTAAGCGCGGCCAGGGCAGCTCGCCGCTGACCACAAAGCGATCGGTGTTGCCATGGACAGATCGCACTTTTGGGAGCGCCTCCAACCGCTCAAGAACCCCGGCCGGATCAGGTCCGAGAGCGACCAGATCCCCCAAGATCCAATATTCATCCACCCCGCCGGACCGCTCGATATCCTGGATCACGGCGTCCAGGGCAATCGAGTTGCCATGGATGTCAGCAAGGACGGCGATTTTCATACGCTCGCTCTTCTATCGCCAAAAAATGCATGTCTTGAAACGCAATTCACTTCGTTCATAAGTGAAAACTTGATCCTGGCATGATTATACTGTTACTCATAGCGCAGCGCCACGATCGGATCCAGACGGGTGGCCCGCAGCGCCGGGTAAACTCCAGATACCAACCCGACCAGCGTGGCGAACAGGATGGCGAAGATCATCAACCAGAGGGGCGTGTATACCAAAGAAGGGGCTTCGAAATCGGCTGCTCCGCTCTGTAGAGCCAAAGAAGTCAGGTAGGAGCGTCCCACCAGGCTGATGACCAGGCCGATTACCCAGCCAAATGCTACCCCTCCAGCACCACCCAGCATACCGATCGCCCCGGCTTCCCCCAAGAATATCAACATAACATCCCGGTTTCGGGCGCCTACCGCCTTCATGAGGCCTATCTCACGGGTGCGCTCGTAAATGGCCATGATCATTGCATTGGCGATGCCGAACCCGGCCACCAGCAAGGCTATCGCCCCAATGGCTCCGAGCACCGCCTGGATGGCGAAGAAAACCTGGTTCAAACTGCGCAGCGCAGATTGAGCGGAGGATGCCAGGAACCCAGATTGAATAATGGCCGCCTCCACCGCCCGCACCTGGCGCGCCTCTGCTACTTTAACCAAAGCTCGGTCGTAGCCTTCGACGTTCGGATTCGGCCGGTGACCGGTCGCCCAGGCGTTCAGCTCCATCACTTCATTGAGTGACAGTAAGATGCTGTAATCATTTTGCCCCCCCGTCTCTTCCAGAACGCCAATCACGCGTACCCGCACGGTGCGAGTCATCGGATTGCCGTCGGAGCCCAGTGCATTAATGACCAACTGGAGTGTCTGGCCCTGCAAGTCAGGTGTCTCTTTCGGCTGCTCCCGGGTTATCGTATCCTGGAAGGTTTCCGCCACCTTGGCTCCCACGATTGCCTGCCACTTCCCCAGGCGGGGGATCCCGCTTCTCAGGTCAAACTCGAGTTCCTGCAGCTCCCGCGGGTCAATGCCGCTGACGCCGGCATAGGTCTGCATGCGCTTGAGGCGTAAGAGCACACCGGCGCGGATCGGTTCGAGCGGTGTTACTGCTACAACCCCAGGGAGTTCGCGGAACGATTTAAGGGCGCGCTCGTTGAGGACTGCCTGCTCTGTCGCGCCTGTCCCTGCGGAAACGAAACCCATAAAACTGCCGGGAGAATAAACATTGATCTCCGTCAATGCTCCTATGCTTCCGGTGCTCTCCAGGGCGAAGCGCTGCAGGCCCATGCCCAGCGATACAAGCAGGATCACTGCGGTCGTGCCGATCAACACGCCGATGGCGGTCATCGCCACCCGGATTTTCATCCGCACCAGGTTTCGCTTAAGGAGATAGACCAGGTTGCGCCAGGTCACTTGCTCAGCTCCCCAGGCCGATCAGGCCGCGAAAGAACCGCAAGATGCGCGGCCACAAACCTGAGCCCGATTCGTCTGACCCCGCATCTGGTCCCTGAGGGGTAGGTTCAGGCTGCGTGACCTGCACGCTCAAAGGCTGTGTTATGGTCTGAGGCTGGTTGAAATCGTCCAGGTAGTTCACGGTTACAATTGCGGATAGCGTGCCGCTTCGTTCGGGCACCACGCCGGCATCCAGCGATCCGGAGGTGCCCGCGTCGAGCGCACCGATGAAAGCCTCGCCATCCTCTACCTTTAAGCCCTCGCCGCTTACCTGGATCGTGCTGACGTTAACCAGTTCCCGGCCGATGTTGACCACCTCGATGGGTAGCTCCAGCGGCTGGCCCACCTGCCCTGTTTCTGGCTTCAGGTAATAGTCGATCCGCAGGTTCGGGCGCCGGCTGACCAGCAGGTTGAGTATTTGGCTCTCCACGAGCCTTTCGGCGCTCTCTTCGCTCTCGTATTCGAGGCTCACCGGCAAGTTGTACACTCCTGATTCGGCCGAACCAGCCAACATCACGCGCATTTCAAGGTCGATGTTGTCCCCGGCGTCTAGCGCCTGGATGAAGCGCACATTGCCTGAACCCAGGATGGCGAAAGGCCGGGTGTCGTTCCCTTCATTTCCGCCCAGCGTAACCAGCAGTTGCCGGGCGCTGTTATCGCCTACGTTGGATAGCTGCAGGCGCAGGATGAAAGCCTCTCCTGGGGAAAGCGCTTCTGGCTGGGTCTCGTACGAACTCAACAGGACCAGCGGCTGTCCGCTCGCCGAATCGCTCACGTTCAGCCCAATGCTTTGCTCTGATATGTATTCACGCTGGTAATAGTCGGAATATTGCACAGTAATCGGAAGGCTGTTGTAACCGGCTGGAGCAGCCTCGCTCAGCACCAATGACAATTGTACGGTCTCCACCTGATCGGGGTCGAGCTTATCGAGCACCACCAGGTTGCTCCCTTCCTTTGGGATCGCTATTTCCGCAGAAGCCAAAGTCAGGCGCACGTTAGTGGCGGTGTAGTCGCCGCGATTGATGAGATCCAGTCGCAATGTGAAAGTGCCCTTTGAATGGATCGCGTCGGGGTCGGTCTCAACGGACTGGATCACCAGCTCCGGCTGGTAGTAAGCCAGGAGAGGGCCCGGCTCGGGAGTATCGGTCGGTTCCGGAAGCGATGAACGAATGCGCAGTGCGTTTCCCAGACGGACGCTATTACCGTTGCTCTGGATTACCTCCACGCCGTAGCGGCCCTCCGACAAGCCGGGCGGCACTACGGCGCGGATGGCGGTGGGGTTCAGCACGGCCGCATCGAGAAGGCCGTAACCTACCAGTCGCACGGCGATCCCCGGGCCAAAGCCGCTGCCATAGATGCTCAGCGTTCCGCCGCTTTCCCGCGAGATTCTGTCGGGTTCGATCTTCAGCACCACTAATTCCGCCGGCGGAGGTGTCGCGCTGGGTTCTACCGCCTGCGTAGCCGGTTCAGTCGGGCTTTCAACCGGAGCGGCGGTTGTCTCTATCGTTGCCGTGGCTTGTTCCTGGGTGGATTGCAGCTCTCCATCTCGCTGCGAGCTCGTTTCGTCCAGCGCCACCGGCCGGCCAGGTACTGCCTGCGCTGTGTCAAAAACAGCGCTGCTAATCCACATAACCAGGAGAACCAGGGAAACGCTCACTGCTTTATTCATGGTTGCCTTCCTTATGGTGAGAGGCTTGTTTGACAACTTGTCCATCATGTAAGCGGAGGCTGCGCTTTGCGCTGGCGATCACGTCTGCGTCGTGGGAGACGACGACAATCGTACGACCTTGTCGATTGAGCTGGCCCAATACATTGATCACCTCACCGCCGGAATGGCTGTCCAGGTTGCCCGTCGGCTCGTCTGCCAGCACCAAAATTGGGTCATTAATCAATGCCCGGGCGATAGCCACCCGTTGCTGTTGGCCTCCGGAAAGCTCGGTAGGCCGGTGGTGCATTCGATCCCCTAGTCCCACCATATCGAGCATCTGGTTGGCGCGCTGGCGGCGCTGCTTTGCAGTGGCTTTTGAGAATAACAGCGGGAACTCGACGTTTTCCAATGCGGTCATGGTAGGGACCAGGTTGAACGTCTGAAAGACGAACCCGATGGTCTTCTGGCGGAAATCCGCCAGGCCGTCCTCGTCCAGAGTGGTAATCTCGGTCCCTTTGACCCAAATTTGCCCATCCGAGGGATGATCGAGACCACCCAGGAGGTAAAGCAGCGTCGACTTTCCCGAACCAGAAGGCCCGGTCACTCCGAGGAACTCCCCCTGCTGTATTTCAAGGTCCACGCCATCCAGGGCCTTGACCACCTCCTTGCCCATCCTGAAGTGCCGCCGGAGGTGGTCGGCCCGGATGAGCACTTCCGGGCTCATGCGAATCCACTCGCCAGCCAGGCAGGCACGATGGCCAACAGGATGCGTGCGGCTGTGAGGCCGCCCCACACGCCCAGAGTGATCCAAAACGCCTTTCGCCGCGACAGGCGGGCGATTGCCATCACGGCGAGGAAGAGCAGGATGAAATTCCAGATGTTAAACAGGTCGATCTGCGCGAGCAGCGACTGGAGGGCGAGGCTGCCAGCGCCCGGCGGGGAGGCCATCAAATCGGAGACGCTGCGCTCCTCGGCCACCAATCCGGAAAGCCCCTGGTTAGCGACCAGTTCTCCGGTTAGCAAGATGAAGATGGTCTGTATCCCATTGCGCAGCATGAGGGGCAGGTAGCTCCAAACAACGGCCTGCCACATATTCCCAAAATGACTGTCGCCACCGGCCATCACGCTGAGCAAGTGGAGGCTGCCGGACCATACCAGCCAGCCGATGAGCAGACCAATCACCCCGGTGATGCCTGGCACGACCATGGTGAGAAATGGATTGCCTGTAAACTGGCTGATGCGCGCTTGCATTTCGGGATCCTCGCTGTTTGAGGAAAAACCCGGCTGCGATTCCAGTTGCGCCTGGATCGCCTCTCGAGCCAGGCGCGCCGAAATGGGCGCAGCAGCAACAACCAGCAATACCACGGTGATGGCTGCCAGAAGCGCGATGACGATCCAGGTGCGCTTGCTGCTCTGGCTGATGGTTTCCAGTGTAGGATAAGGGTGGCGGATCATCCCCCATAGGAGCGCGAGAAAGCTGAGGCGAGGTTGGTCGAGCACACTATCTACAGACATGATGAAGCCCCTTGTGGATTATGTTTATACGTCGATTATTATTTTACGGAGAATGGTTCCCCCTGGCAAGTGACGAAAGAAACAAAATGCAAGGATATCTGGCAGTAGCAGGACAGCGGCGCACCCCACCGCTGCACGGAGTGCGCTTCACGCTTCACGCCCCACGCTCCACCTCACCACCCACTGGATTACGACTCCGAAGGCTACGCCGACCAGACCGCCGCTAGCGTTGTCGACGAAATCCTGGACGGTGCAGTAGCGGTCAAAGAGGGGCAGGAGCGCCTGGGTCAGTTCGATGCCCAGCGGGACGATTACCACCGCCAGCGCGGCGGTCCACTTTTTGGGCGCAGCCAGGGCGCTGAAAAAGCCAAAAGGCAGCAGAAGCAGGGCATTCAGGGATGATTGGTT
>DATCIL010000260.1:0-1369 GCA_036507795.1 Anaerolineales bacterium
GTTGATCAGCGCGACATCCGTACCGGGTTTTTGCCGGATATGCAGGGCAGCGAATTCGGTAATATCGATAGCCCGTGGATCGGCAACTACCAGCTGGACGCCGCGTTGTTTTACCGCCTGGCGGATCATGCTGCCGAAAACGGGATGCTGCTCTGTGGTGTTAGAGCCGATGATGAAAATCGCTTTGGCATTATCGGCAATGTCCTGCATTGGATTGGTCATTGCGCCAGAGCCGAAGCACATCGCCAGACCGGCGACGGTGGAAGAGTGTCAGAGACGGGCGCAGTGATCGATGTTATGAGTCCCGATGATCTGCCGGGCAAACTTTTGCATCAAGTAATTTTCTTCATTGGTGCACTTGGCAGAAGTGAGCACGCCGATGGCATCCGGGCCGGATTCTTTTTTGATCTGTACGAACTTTTTTGCCACGACGCCCAGGGCCGTCTCCCAATCGACCTCCACCCATTCGCCACGATCGGCTCCTGGCGAACGCGTCTTGCCGTCCAGCAGATATCGGCGGACTTTAGGTTGGGTCAGGCGCTCGGGATGATGGACGTAATCGTAGCCGTAGCGTCCTTTCACGCACAAATGCAAACCGTTTACTGGAGCATTCGGATTTGAGGTGACCCTGATAATCCTGTTATCCTTAATATTCAGATCATAACTGCAGCCAACACCGCAATACGAGCATGTTGTCGTTACAATCTTGTCGGGTTTGCCAAGCCCCACGGACATTTTGTCGTCCAGCGCGCCGGTAGGGCAGACCGATACACAGGCGCCGCAGGACTCACAGCGAGCGTTGAGCAGCGTGGTATCTGCACCGGCAATAAGCCTCGCTTTCGCACCACGCTCGCCGATTCCCCAAACGGAGCGACCCTGGACCTCAGCGCAGGCGCGTACGCAGCGAGTGCAAAGAATACATTTGTTGCGGTCCACCCAGACAAAAGGGTTAGGATCACTGTCGAGAGCATAGGGAACTCGTGGTTCAAATCCCACGGGCGATTTTGCTCCATAATAATTGACCCAATGCATGAATTCGGTTTCATGACGGTCGCTGGATGCATAACCGGCATCGTGAAAGTGATAGAGCAGCAGTTCGAGAACTTTGCGCCGCGATTTTGCTAAAGCAGGCGTTTCGGTGAATACGGTCATCCCATCGCTGACTTCCAATGTGCAGGAAGCTGCTTCTCTACCCCAGCCCTCAACTTCGACGACACACAGCCGGCAAGAGCCAACCGGGGAGAGGCTCTTATGGTAACAGAGGGTTGGGATGATGATCCCATTTTGGCGGGCAGCCTCAAGAACGGTTTGTCCTTTCTGCGCCTCGATCGTTTTTTCGTTGATGGTTAGTCTAACTGTCATAGGGTCT
>DATCIL010000261.1:0-1331 GCA_036507795.1 Anaerolineales bacterium
GGAAATGCCGGTAAACCACGCGAACATTCTCTGGAAATTCTTCGACGAGTTGCGCCAGCACGGGCGCAAGGCTGCCGCAGCCCGGTCACTGAAAGTCGCTGTACTCGATGATGGTAATGTCGGCGGTGTCCGATCCCAGTACCCAATCCGCCTCGCTAACTGGCGCGAAAATGGATTCCTGAGTCGCGCCAGGTGTGGGGTTGCCGCTGACCACCGAGCACTGCGCGTTTACCGCGAACGTATCGGGAGATTCCCCTTCAGTCTCCGGTTGAGTGGCCTCAACACGGGTTTGGGAAGGCGCCGGCTCAGAAGTGGAAAAGGGCGCTTGCGTAACGGCTGTACCCTGGCACGCCGCCACCAGCCAGCTCAATAATATTAACAAGGGGAGCAATCGTCTTAACATATGTCCCCAATTTTACCAGCCAAACCGAGACGTGTTAATGAATGCTGGATTAGCGATTTTTGGTGCAGCCGAAATTTGTCCGAGTTGACAGAACAAAGCAATGTGATTACAATGTGATTACTATTTGACGGAGGAGTTCAATGGCATTTCAGATGAGATCAAAGTTAGTAAAGATAGGCAATTCTCAAGGGATTCGCATCCCGCGCCCGTTGTTAGATGAGCTCGGCCTGGAAGTCGGCGAGGAGGTCGAACTGGCCGTCGAGGAGGATCGCTTGGTCATCCAGGCAGCCCAAAAGCCGCGTCAGGGTTGGGAACAGGCCTTCGCGCAGATGGCAGCCGAGGGGAATGATGTGTTGCTTGACGAGCCATTACCTACGGAGTGGGATATAGAAGATTGGGAATGGTAGTCCAGCGTTTTGAAGTATACCTGGTCAACCTGGATCCCACGGTGGGGAGCGAAATCCGCAAAACTCGTCCATGTTTGGTGATTTCGCCAGATGAGATGAATGCTTTCATATCTACGGTCATTGTCGCTCCTATGACAACTAAAGGGCGCGATTATCCTACCCGAGTTAACTGCCGCTTCCAGGGAAAAGATGGCCAGATCGTATTGGATCAAATTCGAACGGTAGACAAGCGCAGGTTGGTCAGGCGCCTTGGAAAGATTGGGGTGAATGAACGCCAGGAAGTCCTGGCAGTGCTTGCGGAGATATTTGCAGATTGAGTCTACCCCCACGATCAGCGAGGTCCGACCGGGCCCCTAGCCCTTCTTCTCTACTACTTCTTTCAGCTGCTCAAACGACGTCATCCACGAGATGCGGTTGAGAAATGCCGCCAGGGACGGGCTGTTTTCTCTTAGCTGCCGGACTGCCGCTCCCACAGGATCCTCACCCGCAGCGCCGCCTGGCTGGTCGGCATATGCGCCGTG
>DATCIL010000262.1:0-8385 GCA_036507795.1 Anaerolineales bacterium
GCCATCGCCATTGAGATCCGCGACCGTAAGCCGGAGGATTGGTCGCCCTTGCTCATGGAAGCCTGGGGGGATGTAGCCGGCGACCCGGCCCGGTGGGCTCAGGCGGCTGAAAAAGCCGGCGCCGACCTGCTGCTGGTGAGCCTTTCGATCAACGGCGCGGATGGAAAACCGACAACGCCAGACCAGGCGGTCAAGACGGTCAAGTCTGTGCTGGAGGCCAGCGGACTCCCGCTGATCGTTTTTGGTCCGGGCCAGGCCGAGGCCGACAACCAGCTGCTGGTGCCCATTGCGGAGAGCTTCAAAGGCGAGCGCCTGCTCCTCGGCCTCTGCGAGGACAAGAATTACCGCACCATCGTGGCGGCGGCAATGGCAAACGGCCACCTGGTCAATGCCCGGACCGCCATGGATGTCAACCTGGCCAAACAGCTCAACATCTTGATCAGCGATATGGGCCTACCCCTGGACCGCATTATCATGGATCCAACCACCGGCGCGCTGGGCTACGGCTTCGAATACGGTTACTCTGTGATGGAACGCCTGCGGCTGGCGGCCCTGCAGGGCGACAGCATGACCCAGCTTCCTATGCTGGTCACGCCGGGCGAGGAAGCCTGGAAAACGAAGGAGTCCAAAGTGGGTGAAGGCGTGCCGGAGGAATGGGGCGACTGGAAAACCAGGGCGATCACCTGGGAGACGCTCACCTCAGTCATGCTGCTCGAATCGGGCGCCAACGTCGTCGTCCTGCGCCACCCGGAATCGCTTAAACGAACGCGTGAGGCCATCGAAGATTTGATGGATATGGACCGTAATCCGTAGTGCGTAATCCGTAATCCGACTCAAGTCGCAATCCGGAATACGAAATACGGAATACGAAATACGCAATACGCAATACGAAATACGGAGTACGATCTAATGGCACTTTCTGGTATTCAAATTTACAAGCTGTTACCTCAAACCAACTGCAAAGACTGCGGTTTCCCGACCTGCCTGGCTTTCGCCATGAAGCTGGCCGCCAAACAGGTGGAGCTGTCGGCCTGCCCGCACGTTACCGACGAAGCCAAGGAACAGCTGTCAGAAGCTGCAGCTCCGCCGGTGCGTCCCATCACGCTTAAATCCAACGGCTATGATGTCAAAGCGGGCAACGAGGTGGTGCTTTTCCGGCATGAAAAGACGTTCTACAGCCCACCTGGATTGTTCCTGCGCCTGCGCGACAGCGAGGCTCCGCAGGCGATTAAAGCCAGGGTTGCATCGGCGGATGCTTATGAGGTCGATTATGTCGGCATCCCGTTGACGATCGATGGTTTTGCCGTTCAGGCGGAGGGCGGCGATTTCCCGGCAGCGATTGCGGCTGTCCGGGAGGCCAGCCACCGCCCGCTGATCCTGATCGGCGATGCGCCGGCGCTCAATGCCGGATTGCAGGCGGCCGGAAACCATAGCAAGATGCTCCTGTGCCACGCCGGCAAAGACAACTGGCAGGAGATGGCTGCATTGGCTAAAGAAAGCGGCGCGGCCCTGGCGATCCAGGCTGTCAGCCTGGACGAGATGGTGGCGCTGTCCAACAAGGTTAAGGAAGCGGGTGTGGAGGATATTGTGCTGGCGCCAACCCAACGCGGGCTGCACGGCACGCTGACAGCCAGCACTATTTCAAGGCGCCTGGCTTTGAAGAAGACCTTCCGGTCATTGGGTTATCCCATTATCAACTTTCCGGGCGATCTCGGCGATCCTGCCCAGGAGGTCGTGGCGGCTGCGCAGGCGATCGGCAAGTACGGTGGCTACATCGTCCTGGACCATTTCGAACCGGCCACGGCTTATCCTCTGCTGGTGTTGCGCAAGAACATTTACACCGATCCGCAAAAACCCATCCAGGTGCAGCCCGGCCTGTATGAGATCAACGACCCGAAAGCGGAGGATCCCGTCCTGGTGACGACCAATTTCAGCATCACGTACTTCAGCGTAGCCAACGAGGTCGAAGGCTCTGGGCTGCCGGCGTGGTTGCTGGTAGCCGATGCCGAGGGTATGAGTGTGCTCACCGCCTGGGCAGCCGGCAAGTTCGACGCCGAGCGCATCGCAAAAGCCGTCAAGGCCTTCAGCGTAGGCGAAAAAGTCACGCGCAAACAGATCGTTCTTCCCGGTCACGTGGCGGTGCTGTCGGGCGAATTGGAGGAAGAGTTGCCTGGTTGGGAGATTCGCGTCGGGCCGCGCGAGGCCGTCGACCTGCCGGCGTTTATGAAGCAGGCGCTTTAGAATTGCGAATTGCGATTGGTGATCGAGGCCTACCATGGAATGCAGCACATTCAATACGCAACACGCAATACGTAATACGTAATGTCCGCCCACACCGTCAAATTCGACACCCTCTCCCAAGCCGTCCAGGTGCCCACCGGCACCCTGCTTTCCGAGGCTGCCATGCAGGCCGGGGTGGAAATCACGCAGCCCTGCGGCGGACAGGGGCGCTGCGGGCGCTGCGCTCTGCAGGTCGTGGAGGGCACAGTCCGCCGGCGCAGTACGCTGCGCTTATCTCAGGAAGACATTGACAAAGGCTTTGCCCTGGCCTGCCAGTCTGTGGTAGAAGGCGATATTAGCGTCGTCGTGCCGCCACAGGAAAAAATCGAACGATTGCTGACCAGCGACCGGACGGTCGCCGCAGTCAGCGTTCCGGCCGGTTACAACTTCCGGCTTGACCAGCCCATCCAGCGGGTGCGCGTCAGCATGACGCCTCCGGATATGAGCGACCAAACGGATGACCTGAGCCGTTTCAAGACCGCCCTGCGCCAGCAAACCGGGATCGAGGACATCCGGGTGTCTCTAGCTCAGCTGCAGAAAATCGCGGAGATTTTCCGGCAGGAGGACTGGCGGGTAACTGCCATCCTCGACGCCTACACCTGGGACCAACCTGATGCTCCGCCGCGCCTGATCACCGTTCGCCCCGGGCACGAATTCGACGATGAGCCCATCTGGGGCGCAGCCATCGACATCGGCACGACCACCGTGACGGTCTGGTTGGTCGACCTGGTCTCAGGCCAGGTGCGGGCGCAGGTCGCCGAATACAACCAGCAGATCTCCCGCGGCGAGGATGTTGTCTCCCGCATCATCTTCGCCAACAAGAACGGCGGGAGCGAGCACATGCGCAACCTGGTATTGGATACAATCAACCAGCTGCTGGACCAGGCTTGCAAGCGGATCAAGGCAGACCGGCCGGTTACACCACGGGATATCGTCAAGGCCAGCGTGGTTGGCAATAGCACCATGATCCACCTGCTGCTCGGAATACCGGCCGAGAATATCCGCCTGATGCCGTTCGTCACGACGGTAAACCAGACTCCCACGCTCCTGGCAGAGAAAGTCGGGCTTGAGATAAACCCGGATGGGACGGTAGACTGTCTCCCGGGAGTCGCCAGCTACGTTGGTGCGGATATTACGGCCGGCGTGCTTTCGTCGGGCATGGATGACAGCGATGTCGTCAACCTGTTCATGGACGTCGGCACCAATGGGGAGATTGCGCTTGGATCCAACGAGTGGTTGGCCACCTGCGCATGCTCGGCCGGGCCGGCGTTTGAAGGCGCCGGGGTTCAATTCGGCATGCGCGCTACAAAGGGCGCCATCGAAGAGGTGTGGATCAACAGCGAAACCCTGGAACCGACTTACCGTGTCATTGGTGGGGTAAAACCACGCGGTCTGTGCGGCAGCAGCCTGATCTCCTTGTTGGCCGAAATGTTTCTGACAGGCATCATCGATAAAGGCGGCAACTTTGACACGAATTTGGGCACCGCTCGTATACGCCAGGGTGCTCATGGCGGGGAATACGTGATCGCCTGGGGAGAGGAGACTGCCGACGGGCGGGATATTACCATCACCCACGTAGATGTAGACAACCTGCTCCGCGCCAAAGCGGCAATTTACGCTGGATTTACCGTTCTGGCGGACAGCGTCGGCATCTCATTGGACCTGGTAGAACAGGTCTTGATCGGAGGATCATTTGGAAAATATATCAACGTCGAAAAGGCGATTGAAATCGGCCTACTGCCCGACCTGCCCTGGGAGCGATTCCAGTTCCTGGGCAACACTGCGGTCAAGGGCGCTTACCGGGCTTTATTAAGCAGGTCGGCTCGCCAGCGAGTCAGGGATATTGCTGCTCGCATGACCTACATCGAGCTTTCCGCCGACAACACCTTCTATGAGGCATTTATGTCTGCACTGTTTCTACCGCATACCGACCTCTCCAGGTTCCCCTCGGTCGAAGCAGCCATACTGAAACAAGGTTCTTCTCAATGAGTGGGCAGCCTCTTCTCCCCTTTTATCAGCGGAGCCGGCCTCTGCTCCCCCCTTACCACGCGGGGCCGGGGCTCTGCTCCCCCCTTATCAAGGGGGCTGGGCCTCTGCTCCCCCCTTATCAAGGGGGGCTGGGGGGGATTCTCCCCCTTTACTGAGAGGATACTGAAACAACAATCTTGTGAAAGTGAGGATCTTATGTACATTATTGGCGAAAATATTCACATTATCTCCGGCCGAGTCAAAGAAGCCTTGCAGGAAAAAGACGCCAGGTTCTTCCAGGAGCTGGCAGTCAGCCAGGTCGAAGCCGGTGCCCAGGCCCTGGACCTCAATTTAGGTCCGCGCAAGAAGGACTGGGAAGAGGTATTCCCCTGGATCGTGGAAAACGTAGAGGCGGTGGTAGACGTACCCTTGAGCTTCGACAGCACCAACCTGGACGGCATCGAAGCCGGCCTGAAGAAAATCACCAAAGCGCAACCCATCATCAACTCAACTTCGGCAGAACCGGAACGCCTGGAAAAGGTGCCCCTGGTAGCCAAGGCGTACAACACCAAATTAATTGCGCTAACCATGGGGAAGAGCGGAATACCGGTCGCAGCCGATGAGCGCGTCACCATTGCCATCGAGAACCTGATCCCGCGCATGCTGGAGGTCGACTTCCCAATCGAGGACCTGATCATCGATCCGCTGGTGCTGACCGTTTCGGGCTGCCAGGAATACTGTCCCGAATTGATCGAAGCCGTCCGCACCTTGCAGTATTCCTGGGATCCACCCCCAGCGATTTCGGTGGGTCTTTCCAACGTCTCCAACGCCGTACCCCGCGAAAACCGTCCGCTCATGAACCGGGTGTACTGCGCCATGCTGATGGGCGCCGGGCTCCAACTGATGATCGCCGATCCGATGGATAATGAGCTCAGGGAAACCATCCGGGTGATCGAAGAGCGGGATGATGCCGCCCCGGTCGGCCGGCTCTACCTGAAGATTCACGATCGCATCGCCAATATGGAGGAACCCTCTGTCGAAGACGTAAACATGAGCGATCCCGACCAGGCGGCCATCTGGAAGACGGTCCAGATTCTGCTTAATAAGGTCATCTATGCAGACTCTTACCTGGAGCAATAGCAGTGAGAAGTGAGAAGTAATCAGTGATAAGTCACCGGGTACACACCGAGGTCTTCATGCTTACATGCTCAACCGCCCACAAATGCTCAGCCCGAGTCATTCTTATGACCGTCCTCGGCGGCGTCCTGCGGCCATATCAGCTCAACCGCTATCCTCGCCGGCCTCTTCACCGCAAACCGGACCTTACCAAACGATCACTGATTACTGACCGCTGACTTCAGATTGCTGATTGCTGACTACTGATCACTGATTACTGATTACTGATAACTCTTCCCATGGAGGGCCATTATGTTAACAGAGAAAGAACCAATTAACGTTGAAGCGCTGCTGGCCAAGGCCAAGAAGCCTTCAGCCGATGCAATGAAGTTACATCCTTTTTACCGGGGGAAAATTGAAACTGCGCTCAAGTGCACCGTGCGGAGCTTCAATGATTTTGCCATCTGGTACACACCCGGGGTGGCCGCGCCCTGCCGCGCCATTGCCGAAGATCCGGAGAAAGTGTACGAATATACCAACAAATGGAACACCGTGGCAGTGGTCAGCGACGGCACGCGAGTTCTGGGGCTGGGGGATATCGGCCCGAAAGCCGGACTGCCGGTTATGGAGGGCAAGGCGCTGCTTTACAAATACCTTGGCGGAGTTGACGCGGTTCCGATCATGCTCGACACTAAAGACCCGGACCAGATCATCAACACGGTGCTTATGCTGCAGCCGGGCTTCGGTGGAGTAAACCTGGAAGATATCTCGCAACCCAAGTGCTTCTATATCCTGGATACCCTGCGGGAAAAGGCTGAGATCCCCGTATGGCACGACGACCAGCAGGGTACCGCGACGGTCACCCTGGCCGCCCTGATCAACGCCCTGAAGGTGGTCGGCAAGGAGATGAACGACGTGAGCATCGCCTTCATCGGCAGCGGCGCCTCCAACGTGGCGTGCTCGCGGCTGATCTTCGGCTGGGGGGTCGATCCAGGAAAGTGCTTCATGGTAGACAGCAAAGGCATCTTGGGCACGCACCGCAAGGACCTGGAGTTGCGCAAGGCCGAGTACGTGGACAAATGGAGACTCTGCCAGATCACCAATATGGAAGGTCGCCAGGGCGGCATACCCGAGGCCATGGAAGGCGTCGACGTGGTCATAGCCCTGTCGCGCTCCGGACCTGGCGTCCTCTTGCCCGATTGGGTCGCCCGCATGAATACGGACGCCATCCTGTTCGCCTGTGCCAACCCGGTCCCGGAGATCTGGCCCTGGGAGGCAAAGGAGGCTGGAGCGAGAATCGTCGCTACCGGGCGTTCGGACTTCCCCAACCAGGTCAACAACTCTCTGGGCTTCCCCGGGATTTTCCGCGGCACCCTGGACGTACGGGCGCATACCATCACCGACGAGATGTGTTTCGCGGCCGCCGAGGCCCTGGCCAATCACGTTGGCGAGAACCTCGACGAGGAGCACATCCTCCCCAACATGGATGACTGGGAAGTGTTCCCGCGCGAAGCAGCTGCCGTCGCCATGAAAGCGCAAGAACAGGGCATCGCCCGCGTACAAAAGAGTTATGATGAGTTGTTCGAGAACGCCATGAATATTATTGGACGTTCACGCGAACTCACCCAAATGATGATGAAGGAAGACTTCATCCCCGCAGCACCGGAAGAGTAGAGAGGTGAATCATGTATGACCTGATTGTTATCGGCGGCGGACCCGCCGGTCTTACAGCGACAATTTACGCCATCCGCAAGCGCCTCAACGTCTTGCTCATTTCGAAAGATTTAGGCGGCAAGACGAACTATCGCCTGGCGCTACCCTGGATCGAGGAATACCAGGTGATCCGAGGGCTTGAGCTTGTCAACAAGTTCCGCAACGAACTGGAGTATCTCAAGTTCGCCCGGCATATGGAACCGGTCGAGCGCGTGGAGAAACTGGGGGAAGGTTTTCTGGTGCACACCAAGGGCGGTGGAGAACTAAAGACCAGGGCTCTCATCATCGCCAGCGGCACCACACAGAAGCGGCTGACCGTTCCGGGTGAATCCGATTTCATCATGCGCGGATTGTGTTATTCCGCTTTGAGCTACGCCCCGCTTTTTATCGACAGGAAAACCGTGGTGATCGGCAGCGGTGATCTGGCCCTGCGCTCCGCAGCCGAACTGGCGACGGTCGCCAAGCATGTGCATCTGGTCGGAGCGAGCGGAGAGGCGCTCAACACCGACCTGGGTAAGAAACTACGGCAAGCAGATAACGTCACCATCCTGGAGAATCACCAGGTTGTCCGGGTTCAGGGGAACGGTTACGCAGAAGCATTGATCGTGAAAAGCCCGGCGGGGGATGAATTCCGAATCGACGCCGACGGCACTTTCGTCGAGATGGGTCTCACTCCCAATTCTCAAATGGTCGCCGGCCTGGTAGACCTTGACGAACAGGGTCGCATTCAGATCGACTGCTTCGCCCGCACCAGCCAACCGGGCATCTTCGCGGCCGGTGATGTAACCGATACGTACGCTGAACAGGTGCTGGTGGCCGTGGGCGAGGGTGCGAAGGCCGCCCTCAGCGCCTATGATTACCTGCTACCGCTGCTCTAGAAGAGAACCTTGCGAAGGTTTCACGCCGGTGCGTTGATCCGGGAAATCCAGCCTTCGCAAGGTTTAGATTAGTTTCCTAAGGCGTTATGCAGAGGCAGTGAGGAGACGGGCGGGCGGTTCAGCCGCCCGCCCAGCGTTTAACCGTGAGGCTGGTGACTTAAATCCATCGAAAAACATGATGTCTGACACAATCGTTTTTCAGCCATCGTACTTATAATGCTTACCAGATAAAACCTGTACGATTTATCAGTGATCCCTCAGCGCTGAACAGCGTCCGCTGGTTAAGTAGGCCTGCGCTCTCCGCCTCGCGACGATCTCCGTCGCCCGTATCGAAACCCTTGGGTTGAGCCTGTCGAAACCAAGGACGCTGTTGAGATACTAACAACCAGCCATCCTTATTGTCCTTAGGAGAGAACTATGCCTCTATTCA
>DATCIL010000263.1:0-15521 GCA_036507795.1 Anaerolineales bacterium
TCTTCGATTTAAATGATTGGAAGGGGCCAGCGGGTCTATTCGCTCCAGGATCTGAACAGGTTAATGCCAAACATGTGGACGGGATTGCGAACCTCTTTGTTCTTCCTGCCGGTCCCATTTCCGAGGACATGCCCGAGCAGATGGTACCGTCCCGCATCAGCAGCATAGTCGGGAATTTAGAGGAGCAAGCCGATATTGTCATTATCACCGCTGCACCTCCCATGGTCTGCGCTGAAAGTCTTATCCTGGCCTCGCTCGTTGGAGGGGTTATTCTGGTCGTGCGCCAGGCAGAAATCTCTCAAAAAGCGGTGGCAGAGGCGATCGAAAATCTACGTCTGCTTGATGTGCACATTGTTGGCGCGCTCCTGGACAAGAGCGGCGCTCGCGGTGATGGCCTGGTCTCCGGATTGATAAGCGGCTCAACACTGGCTTTGGCAGGCCTGCACAAATTCATTCACCGATTTACATGGCTCATCAATCTGGCTAGCAGTTTACAAAAGAAAGCCGGGCGTCTGACCTGGCCAAGCGTTCTGAAACGCCGGTCTCTGCTTTAGGTGAATGCGAATATGTCCCGGCTGGTGCCATTGGTTTTTGAAACGCTGGATCAAAAGGATATACGCTACTGTTTGTTACGTGACTGGGATCAGCTCTTCGAGATCGCAAGCAAAGGTGGTGAAATCGACATCCTCGTACAGCAAAACCAGTTGCCGCGGTTGAATCATCTGCTGGCGCAGCTTGGTTTTGTTTCGATCCAAAGTTGGGGACACGCGCCACATCATTTCTTTTTTGCTTACGATCGAGACGCTGATCACTGGATTAAGCTCGATGTTGTAACCGAAATCGCATTTGGCAGTCCCAACCATGAGTTGCGCACCAGCCTGGGTCTCAGCTGCTTGAAGAACAGGCAGCGCAGCGGATCAGTATTCATCCCGGCGCCGGAAGATGAATTTATGGCACTGCTGCTGCACTGTGTTCTGGACAAGGCGCGTTTTGCTTCTAGCCGGCGCCAACGTCTGGCCTCGCTTCAAAAACGAATAAGCGATGGGCAGCATATCTCGATTCTGCTGCAGCAATTGTGGCCCGGTATATCCTGGCTAGAACTTTCCCACATGATCGAGGCCGAGCAGTGGCAAGCATTGCTCGCTCAGCGCCAGAGAGTGGCTGTATATCTGTCCAGCCGGGATAGGTTTGCCACCCACTGGCGACGGATTCGAAATCAATTTCTTCGCAAGCTTGGGCGCTGGCTGGGGCTGCTGCGCCCGCAGCTCCCTATGATAGCGTTGCTGGCGCCTGACGGCGCGGGCAAGTCAACGCTGGCGGCGGCTATCGAGGGGGCGTTTTACTTTCCTGTGCATTCGATTTACATGGGACTTTATCAGAAGGGATCCCGCACTTCGAAACCGGGGAAGCTGCCGGGACTAGGGTTTGTGCACCGCCTGGTCACCCAGTGGCGCCGTTACCTGCTTGGGCGCTACTATCAGGGCCGCGGATGCCTGGTGATCTTCGATCGTTATACCTATGATGCGCTGCTGCCATCACAGCGCCAGCTCAGCCGAGGCCAGCGGCTCCGCCGCTGGCTGCTGGCGCATACCTGTCCTGCTCCAGACCTGGTGATCACGCTGGATGCTCCCGCCAGCGTGCTTTATGAGCGAAAGGGGGAACATACTCTGGATATCCTGGAACAGCAGCGCCAGAGCTATCTTGATCTCAGGCTGCATGTGCCACAGCTGGTTGTTGTCGATGCAACCCGCGATCCCCATCGCGTTTGCCAGGAAGTTATCAGTTTGATTTGGCGTGCTCTCCTCGTGCGCCGGTCGGGAGGCACCATTGGCAGGACCACGCTCGTGAACACGGTTTGAGCAGCATGATTACAGTCGCATTGGTGGGTGCAGATGGCTCCGGCAAGACCACAGTAAGCCGGCGGCTTCTGGAGAGTCTGCCGCTGCCCAGCAAATATTATTATATGGGGGTTAATTCCAACTCGGGCAACCTGGTTCTGCCGACTACGCAGATACTCCGCAAAATCCGGCGCGCTCGCGGCATAAAGCCCCGCTACGGCCCACCCGATCCGGACAGAGTTAAAGCGCCATCTAAAAACAGGATCATACGCTGGGCGTTAAGCTTGAAGTCCCTTTTAGGAATGATCAATCAGATGGCCGAAGAGTGGCTCCGGCAGGGGGTTGTGTGGTATTACCAACGCCGTGGTTATATCATCCTGCTCGACCGGCACATCTTTTTGGATTGTTATGCCCACGAGATTGCCGGGGACGGAACCGATCGACCGCTCCACAAGCGCTTGCACGGTTGGATGCTGAAGCATTTTTTCCCCAAGCCTGACCTGGTGATCTGTTTAGATGCGCCCGCCGAGGTGCTGGTCCACCGCAAGGTGGAGGGCAGCCTGGCACTGCGGGAGCGCCGGCGCCAGGAATATTTAGAATTGTCAAATGTGGTGAACAATTTCGCAATTGTCGATGCAGCTCAGTCCGAGGATGAAGTAACTCGACGCATTGCAGATATCATCTTGAACTTTTATTTAGCCAGAATCGGCAAACCCGCAACTTCTCAATAAGAAGGATCCTTCTGATTGAGAGATTTGAAAAACTCACGAAATGGTGGTGGAGATATGATTGATTTAATGGATAAAATCGAAAAGCGACAATCGGTAGTCGCCGTAATCGGCCTGGGCTACGTCGGTTTGCCCCTGGCAACGGCCTTTGGTAAGGCCGGTCTGCGAGTAATTGGCATCGATGCTGATCCAAAAAAAGTTGATATGATCAATGATGGACATTCTTATATTCCTGATGTTCCCTCGGAAGATATTGTTAACATGTTGTCGGCTACCAGCGACTATGCCGTTTTGACTGATTGCGATGCGGTATTTATTTGTGTACCCAGCCCATTTGACGAGCACAAGACACCAGATTTATCTTATATTGTCTCCGCAGCGGAAGGCATAGCCCGATATCTGCGGCCGGAACAGCTTGTGGTTTTGCAAAGCACAACTTTCCCTGGTACCACCGAGGAGGTCGTTCTTCCCATTTTGGAAGGCGGCGGATTGAAGGCCGGGCACGATTTTTACCTGGCTTTCTCCCCGGAAAGGGTCGATCCTGGCAATGCTCACTGGACGGTGGAGAATATGCCCAAAGTCGTGGGAGGATTGACCCCGACCTGCACAGAAATTGCTGTGACGCTGCTCAACAAGATCAACCCCGCAGTGCACCCGGTATCCTCGCCAAGAACGGCCGAGATGTCGAAACTGCTTGAGAACATTTTCCGTCATGTCAATATTGCCCTGATCAACGAACTGGCGCTCCTGGCAGAGTTGACCGAGCTGGACATCTGGGAGGTGATTGAGGCCGCCTCGACTAAGCCCTTCGGCTTCATGCCCTTCTATCCTGGTCCGGGAGTTGGTGGGCACTGCATTCCCGTGGACCCGACTTATTTGTCCTGGAAGGCGCGAGCATACGATTTTACGACTAAGTTCATCGATCTGGCCGCCGAGGCCAACCAGCGTATGCCATATCACACAGTCGAACTGATTGCCCGTGCGCTCGAGGAACAGCACAAGGGGCTGCGGGGCGCCAAAGTGCTGCTGCTAGGGGCAGCCTTTAAGCCCAACATTGACGATGCGCGTAATTCGCCGACAGAAAGAGTGATGACGTTGTTGCTGAATCGCAGGGTAGAAGTAAGCTATTACGATCCGTATATACCTCGTTTTGAGATCCGACCAAATGCATTTTACAGAGGCCACGAGATTTTGGAATCCGTGGCGCTGGACGACGAACTGCTGAGAGAGCAGGACTGCGTGGTAATCCTGGTGCGCCATCGAGGCGTCGATTATGCACGCGTCGTCGAACAAGCCTCTTTGGTTGTGGATGCTGTCAACGCTACTGCTGGTCTGGCCGGCGCAAGCGAGAAGGTGGTTCGATTAGGGGTTGGGCAACGCATGTCCCCGCCCCATTTGAATGCGCTCCAGTTCGCCCCGATGAGCCAGGTTGATGAGGTATCCTGAGCGCAGAAGCGCAATAAGGAGCTCATATCGTATGACTGCCCGGCAAAAGGTTGGTTTTCTGGGAATTTTGATGTCCCTCGCCCTTGCGTTTTTGATTGCGCAATTCGATGCTGTCCTCGCACTCGGCGCTGTTGTCCTTCTCGGATTACTGATTCTGATGGTTGCCTTTCCCGAGATCGGTACCATCATCGCGATCTTTGTGCTCTATACAAATATGGCTGGCATTGCCGTGAACCGTTACGGAATCCCCGCCGAAATCGGCAAATCTTTCAGCTTAATTCTCGGTCTGCCGCTGGTTAGCTACCTGATCGTACAGCGCCAAAAACTGGTGATCGACCGTACGTTTCTCTTGATGCTCGTTTTTCTTGGCGCCCTGCTTGTATCGTCGTTAGTGGCTGTTGACCTAAATCTAGCTCTCGACGAAATCATCGAATATTTGGTAGAGGGTTTGGCCCTCTACTTGCTGTTGATCAATGTGATCCGGAAGTACGTGACGTTGAAGCGAGTCATCTGGACATTAATTCTTGCTGCAAGCATGCTGGGCAGTTTTACAACTTACCAGGAACTAACGAATTCCTATGACCAGGAGTTCGGCGGCCTGGCTCCGAGGCACTCTTTAGAGGAGTCTGGAACAGTAGCAGAGGATGAGGATATTCAACTTAATCGCGCCGGAGGGCCAGTTGACGGCAATCCCAACCGCTATGCGCAAATCTTAATGGTAATTTTTCCACTGGCCTTGTTCAGAGTTTGGGCGGAGCGGTCGATCTGGCTTCGAGCTCTGGCCTTGGGTGCTTCCATACTGATAATAAGCGGGATCTTGCTTACATATTCTCGGGGCGCCTTCGTAACCCTGGTGCTGGTTCTCCTGGTGATGACTTTTCTGCGCTACATCCGGCTTCATCAAATCTTGATCAGTGTAGGCGCCCTGGTACTCTTGGTCTCGATGGTCGCACCAGGTTATCTTTACCGGCTAGATAGCTTGCGCGGTGTCCAGGGCCTGATCTCCTCGGAAGCAGACGCCGAGCCGGATTACGTTACCCGGAGCCGGGTTACTGAAATGCTCGCGGCTTTAAACGTTTTTCTGGACCATCCCATCATTGGTGTCGGACCGGGCCAATACACGCCTTATTACTCGATCGATTACCAGCTAGACCCCGAAATCGCCTTGAGGTATATCCCGAAAACTCGGCGCGCCCATACCCTTTACTTTGAGTTAGGAGCTGAGACGGGCGCCATCGGTCTGGGTACCTTCCTGGCAATATTGCTGCTGATTATGTACAGGCTCTGGCGAACGCGCCGCCGATGGATACAAACCAGGGTTGATCGTGCTAATATTGCAACGGCACTGCTTCTGAGCATATTCGGCTATCTCGGAACCGCTATCTTCCTTCATCTCTCGTACCAGCGGTACTTCTGGTTGTTGGTGGCCCTGACAACCGCCGCAATCCAAATTTTCGAGGCCGAATTTGTTCAGGAGGAGAAATCGGCTGAAGCACCGAACATGAAGGGTTCGCTGCTAGCCGAACAGGCCGCATCCACCTAATTTTCGATGAATCAAACGATAACCTGGCCAGAGGGAAAGGATTTTGCCTTCACGGTATTTGACGACACCGATCGCGCGACGGTAGAAAATGTAGGAGAAGTGTATTCGCTGCTAGATGAATTGGGCTTTCGGACCACAAAATCTGTCTGGCCCCTTGCAGCGAAATCGGCTCCCAATGGCGCCGGCTCAACCTGCGAGGAACAGCCCTACCTGGAGTGGTTGAAGAGACTCCAAGGGGCAGAGTTTGAAATCGGTTACCACATGGCGAAATCCAGCAGTTCGCGCCGTGAGGAAACAGTTCGGGGTCTCAGGCGATTTGCTGAACTTTTTGCCCATTACCCACAGACGATGGCTAACCACGTGGGCTGTCGGGAAAATCTGTATTGGGGAAGTGATCGAATATCGGGTTTCAATCGTTTTGTCTATAACGTGCTGACCTTGAATCGTCGCAATGGTAAGTATCAAGGACATGTGGAGAACTCGCCCTATTTTTGGGGAGACATCTGTAAAGAAAAGATCCGATTTGTGCGGAATTTCGTTTTTCCGGAAATCAACACCCTGCGCATGTGCCCGACGATGCCGTATCACGATCCCAGCAAGCCCTACGTTAATTACTGGTTTGCATCCTCCGGCGGCTCTACGGTTTCGGAATTCAATAAGTGCATTTCCGAGGAGAACCAGGATTGGCTTGAGGAGGAGGGCGGCGCTTGTATTATGTACGCGCATTTTGCCTTCGGCTTTTGCGACGAGGGTCGGATTAATTCCAGTTTCAAGCATTTGATGGAAAGACTGGCTCGAAAAAACGGTTGGTTTGTGCCTGTCTCAACCCTGCTTGATTACCTGCTTGAGCTTAATGGCGGCCATGTCATTAGCGAGGAAGAAAGGGGGCGGCTTGAACGAGCATGGTTGTCACGTAAGATCTTGAAGGGGACAGCCTGAATAGCTAAATAATTTCAAATCTGAGATATTCAACGCGGAGATCAACGATGAATCGATTTGAATTTCGTTTGGCCTCTCCAGAAGACTATCAGAAGGTGGAAGCCTTTAATCAGCGCCTGGCGTCTGCTGGAGAGAATTACCATCACCTGAGCCTGGCGATACCGTTCCGAACCATGGCTCATCTGCAAACATCACCCGTAATTGTAGAGAAGTTCTTTTGCTTTGAAGGCGGTGAAATCCGAGGCGGCGTAACGATCAAACGTATGATTTTTCAGGTTAATGGCGCAGCCGAAGAGGTGTCTTGTTTTGTCTATCCGCTCTCGGAGGGGATCATTAACCCGGATTTTGCCAGCGTTTGGTCTTGCATGCAGGCGAAGATGGAGCAATGCTATCCATTGATGTACACCTCCGGGGCAACGAAGGCCAAACGATTTGTCAGGTGGTTCTCGCGGCCCATACCCTTCCATTTTGTTGTTTTGCAGGCCTCACCGTTCCTGCGCAACGCTGTCGAGTTACGTAAGAGGAGGTGGCTACGGGGGCTGGCAGACGCGGCGGCAATTTCTGGAGCGGGCGAGATCGGTCTCGCCATTTTTAAACTGCTTCAACGGTTGCTTCGGCGTTATCCTGACTGCAGAGGCTTGCATGTTGAAAGGTTTGATAACTGGGGAGAATGGGCTGATGAGATCTGGCACAAAGCCCGCAACAGGCATACGCTAATTGGAGATCGTTCGTTGGCTGCCCTGCAGTCTCTTTATCCTGCTGAAAACAATTTCCTGATCAAATTGCGCATCAGCAAAAGCGACACGAAGCAGCCGATTGGCTGGGCCATTCTCACACTGGCTAAGATGAAAGACCATAAATATTTTGGCGATATGAAGCTCGCGGCCCTGGTAGATATGCTCGCTGTGCCAGAAGATGCATATGCGGTAGTTAGCGGAGCGGTAGTGGCAGCTCAGCAGGCGAAGGCTGACCTGATGGTGACAAACCACTCCGATGGCCGGTGGAATGAAGCCTTTGAACGGGCGGGTATGCTGCCATGGAAGACAAACTTCTCGCTCTTCCTTTCTCCAAAGCTCAGGGAGCGCTTTGAGCCGATGGAGAATTATGCTAGCGAATTCTTTTTTACGCGGGGCGACGGGCACGGCCCGACTTCCCTGTGGATGGTTGATTATCATTCCACTGAACTTCCATTTCACCTTTTTGAGGTTGTTCATCCCAATTGATCAATAAGCAAAGCGACCTGCTAGGACTCACCTTTTTCCACAAATAGTTTAAGGGACTGGCCCGACGCTCGCAACGATTCTATAAGTCCCCTCGCCAAGGAGGAATAAATAATGAATCGGCTTGAGTTTCACCTGGCCTCTCCCGAAGACGCCCAGAAGGTGGCAGCCTTTAATCGGCGCCTGGCAGCAGCAGGGGAGAGTAATCATCACCTAAGCGTGGAGAAGCCTTTCCGAACCATGTCGCACATGGAAGATTCTCCCATAACCGTGGAGAAGCTTCTATGCTTCGAGGGCAACGAAGTGCGGGGTGGGGTTGGCGTCAAACGCATGACGTTCCAGGTTAAGGGACGTGCTGAGGAAGTTGCCTTCGCAGTCTATCCACTCTCGGAAGGCATTATCAACCGGTCGTACGGCGCAGTGGGGCTGATGATTAGAGAAGAGCTGCTGAGCCGGCATCCGCTTATGTACGGCCTGGGCGCACTTAACAATGCGCCCGCAAAGGTGAGGCAGCTCACGGGATGGTTCTACTCACCCGTAAGCTTCCACTTTGCCGTGCTGCACCCCTATCCATTCCTCCGCAATATGAATTATCTGCGTCGCAAGAAAGCGACCAGAATTGTGCCTGACTCGGCTGCCATTAGCGGTCTGGGCGCGCTAGGCTTGAGATTCCTACATTTGATTCAACAATTGCGCGGTCGCTACCCGCGAGCGAACAATCTGAGCATTGAACGTTTCGATGAGTGGGGCGCATGGGCCGACCAAATTTGGCAGACAGCCAGGCATCGCTACAGCCTGATTGGGGACCGCTCGAGGGCCGCGCTTGCCTCGTTGTATCCTGCCGGACATGCTCATTTGGTCAAACTTTGTATAAGGGAAGCCGACAACAACCGGCTAATCGGCTGGGCGGTGCTCACGCTGGCAAGGTTAAAAAATCATGATTATTTTGGAGACATGATGCTGGCGGGGCTGGTGGATATGTTTGCAGTTCCCGAGAATGCATACGCTGTAGTAAGTGGTGCCTTATCGTCGGTTCGGCAAATGGGGGCTGATTTAGCGATCGCAAACCATTCCGACTCCCGATGGAACGAAGCCTTCAAACGCGCTGGTATGCTATCCTGGAAGACAAACCTTTTCTTGTCTCTTTCGCCTGAACTTAAAGAACGATTCGACATCGTCGAGGATGATGTTGATTATTTCTTTTTTACGCGTGGCGACGGCCACGGGCCCACTCGCCTTTGGATGAGTGATTATTATTCCGATGATCAGGCACTTGAGACGTCGCCGAGCAGCCAGGCCAATTTGCTCGCAGAAGAGGAAAAGCGGCGGATTTTGGTGGAATGGAATGATACCCAGGCAGATTACCCTCGAGATAAGTGCATCCAGCAGTTGTTTGAGGCCCAGGTGGAGCGGACGCCCGACGCTGTTGCGGTTGTCTGCGAAAATGAGCAGCTGACCTATAGAGAGCTTAACCGCCGGGCAAACCAGCTGGCGCATTTGCTCCAGAAGCTTGGTGTGGGTCCCGAGAACCTTGTAGGTATTTGTGTGGAGCGTTCGTTAGAAATGATTGTGGGACTGTTGGGAATCCTCAAAGTGGGTGGAGCGTATGTACCTCTGGATCCGGCCTATCCACGAGAGCGACTTGCCTACATGATTGAGGATGCCGGCATCGATGTGCTGATCAGCCAGGAGAAGTGGGCGGGGGAACTCCCCGAGCGTAACGGCCGGGTAGTTCGACTGGACTCGGATTGGGCTGCCATTGCTGGAGAGGACGATAATGACCTGGTAACCGAGGCCGCTCCCAATAACCTGGCTTACGTGATCTATACCTCGGGGTCGACCGGGGAACCGAAGGGTGTCATGATCGAGCAACACTCCCTGGTGAACTATACCGAAGCCGCAAGCGCTGAATACCAAATAACTGCAGCGGACTGCGTTCTCCAGTTTGCCTCGATCAGTTTCGACGCCAGCGTGGAGGAAATCTTTCCGACTCTGACCCGTGGCGCAACCCTGGTTCTACGCAACGATTCGATGCTGGATCCATCGATATTTCTAAAGAAGTGCGAGGAGTGGGGCGTAACGGTGGTAAGCCTGCCGACAGCTTATTGGCATGAGCTTACCATAAGGCTCGCCGAGGGGGCATTGACGTTGCCTTCTGCACTGCGGCTGGTGATCATTGGAGGCGAAGAGGCAATCGTGCAACGAGTCAAAGCGTGGCGCGAGCATGTGGGCGAAAGCGTGCGGCTTGTAAATACCTACGGTCCAACGGAAGCGACTGTCGTGGCGACCGCTTGCGACTTAGCGGATCCCGGAGCAATGGATGGAGAATTAGATGTCCCGATCGGAAAGCCCCTTCACAATCTGCAGGCGTACGTCCTGGATCAATCGCTCCAGCCGGTGCCGGTTGGCGTGCCGGGCGAGCTGGAAATCGGTGGAGAGGGTGTGGCGCGAGGTTATCTGAATCGACCCGAGCTGACAGCAGAAAAGTTTATTCGCCATCCCTTTAGTGAAGATCCGCAAGCTCGCCTGTATAAAACTGGAGACATCGTCCGCTACCGGGCAGACGGCAACCTGGAGTTTCTGGGACGTATGGATGACCAGGTAAAGATTCGGGGGTTTCGGATAGAGCCAGGAGAAGTAGAAGCAGTCTTGAGACAGCATCCGGCTGTTCGGGATGCCATAGTGTTAGCAAATGAAGATGCAGGTGGAGGCAAACGCCTGGTGGCCTACGTTCTGGTCAGCGATCCGGCATCGTCACCCACCACCAGTGGGCTGTTTAACTTCTTGAAGAGCGAGCTGCCCGACTATATGGTTCCTTCCGCTTTCGTCACACTCGACACATTTCCGCTCACGCCGAGTGGAAAGGTAGACAGGCAGGCGCTTCCGGCGCTTGGTAAGATCAGACCTGAGCTAGAAATGGAGTATGTGGCGCCGCGCAATGACCTGGAACGCTTCCTTTCCGATACCTGGAAGGAAATCTTGGGCATCGAAAAAATCGGAGTCTTTGATAACTTCTTCGAACTGGGTGGAGACTCGATAAAGGGGGCGGTTTTCATCAACAAGTTGCAGGCGGTGCTGGGCGAATATGTTTACGTCGTGGCGCTGTTTGACGCGCCCACAATCGATCAACTGGCTGTCTACCTGCAAGAGCATTATCCCGACCCGATCACCAGAATTTTCAACTCAGCAACACGTGAGAGCACCCGAATAGAAGAGTCTGCGCTTATCTCCGGGCCAGCAGGAAATATTGATGAGTCCAAAGTCGAAAAGCTGCGCAAATTGATATTACCTTTGCCTGCCCGTAGCGGCGATCAGGCAGCAACCGGCAAGAATCCGCAGGCAATATTTGTTCTGTCTGCGCCGCGTTCCGGATCCACGTTGCTGCGTGTCATGCTGGCTGGGCATCCGCAGCTATTCGTTCCGCCGGAGCTGGATCTGCTCTCTTTCAACACCCTTGAAGACCGGAAGAATTTTCGCCTGAGCGGCGGCAATCTCGGTTTCCTGGAGGGCACGATCCGCGCGATTATGGAGATCAGGGGCTGTGACGCTGAAGACGCCAGACGAATCATGGCAGATTTTGAAAATCAGAAGTTGACGTCGCAGCAGTTCTATCGAAGGATGCAGGAATGGCTGGGCGAGAGACGGCTGGTCGATAAGTCAACATCCTACGCGCTGGACCTGGAGGTTCTTAAACGTGCAGAGACCGACTTTGATAATCCATTGTTCGTTCACCTTTTGCGCCATCCTTATGGCATGATCCACTCCTTCGTGGAGGTCCGGTTGGATCGAATATTTTTCAGGCATGGGCATAATTTCTCAGTTCGAGAGCTGGCCGAATTGGTCTGGCTCATCTGTCACCAAAACATTTCGGAGTTTCTCGGGAATATTCCGGATCAGCGACAACATCGAGTGAAATACGAAGATCTGGTGAGCGAACCTCGACTTAGCATGGAAGGAATTTGCCAATTTCTGGGATTAGAGTATCACCTCGACATGGTGCAGCCTTACAAAGACAGCAAGAAGAGGATGACCGATGGGATACACAAAGTCTCACGAATGATCGGAGATGTAAAGTTCCACGAACACAAGGCGATAGATTCAAGCGCTGCCGAGCGATGGAAGCAGCATTATAGGGAGGATTTCCTTGGAGATATCACGTGGCAGATCGCGGAAAAATTTGGGTACAAACGATTAAGGGAGATGAAAGCAGTTTCCGGCAGGGTTAATCCGTAAGTATGAAACAGATTGAATTTCGTTTAGCGCGCACCGAAGACGCTGCAAAGGTTGAAGCTTTTAATAAACGGCTGGTTGGAGCGGGGGAGACCTACCACAGCCTGAGCCTGCGGAAGCCATTCCGTACGATGGCTCACCTCGAGGATTCACCTATCACGGTTGAAAAGATTTTCTGCTTTGAGGGCGATGAGATCCGCGGCGGGGTCACCGTTAAGCGTATGCAGTTTGCGGTGAATGGTCGGTCGGAAGAAGTGGCTACCAGTATTTACCCGCTATCCGAAGGAGTCGTCAACCGATCCTATGGAATGATCGGGCTGATGATGGAAGAGGAGCTGCTGCGTCGATACCCATTGTTGTATGGCCTGGGATCGCCTGACACCCTGCCAGCAATGGTAAGGCGGCATACAGGCTGGTTCCGCATACCAGTGCCTTTTTATTTCAAAGTGTTTCGAGCGCCTCCTTTCCTGCGGAATATCAGTCATTTGCGGCGGAGCACGTTGCTCAGAGTCTTATGTGATACTGCAGCTTTTACCGGCCTGGGATCGCTGGGTCTGAGCTCGTTTGATCTGGCTTTGAGACTCCTTGGTCACCATCCCAGAGTGGGAAACGTGCACATTGAGCGCTTTGATCAATGGGAAGACTGGGCGGACGAAATCTGGGAAAGAGCCCGGGACAGCTACGCCTTGATCGGGGATCGTTCAAGGGCGGCGCTTCAGTCGCTATATCCGGCTGAAAATGAGCGTCTAATAAAGCTCCGGATCACATCCAGGAATACGCAAGCGCACATGGGATGGGCTGTCCTTACACTGGCAAAAATGAATGGTCACAAATACTTTGGCAATATGATGCTCGCCGCCCTGGTTGATATGCTGGCGGTCCCCGAGGACGCCTTTTCTATTGTTAGCGGAGCGTTGGCGGCGGCCCGTCGGGCGCAGGCCGACCTGCTTGTCGTCAATCACTCCGATGAGCGCTGGATTCGAGCCTTCAGACTCACGGGAATGCTGCCCTGGAAGTCAAACTACTATTTGTCCATTTCACCGCAGCTCAAAGAGCGCTTTGATTCAATCGAAACGGATTCCGGACATTTCTTCTTCACGCGGGGGGACGGACACGGCCCAACTCGCTTGTGGCTGTCCGATAATAATTTTAATGAAGCGGAACTCGAGTTTTCGGGAAACAACAACTTCAAACGTGCCAGGGATGAATCTTATCTGCAGCAGAAGCTGGCAGAGCGCGTAGAGCCAATCCGATTCTACGGCGCGGCGCCACCGGACAAAACCGCCCACACCCGAAGGATTTCTCATAAGATGGACGCCGAAAGATCTCAAAGACTGAAAGCGATCGCTGCGCAAGAAAGTCGGCAAACTCAGGATTCGGGCTGGCAAGCCTTTAACGTTTTCGCAACGATTATCTTTGCTTATCTCTCCCGGATAAGTGGCAATCGCCAGCTTGAGATAGGGGGCGCATTTGCAGAGGGCTGGACCAGGCATGCAGAGCAGGTTGCTCCCACGGGAATATATCCACTTCGAATCGAAATCGCTGAAGACGAGACCTTCATTGCGTTGTTGCATAAAGTAACCGCGGCGACCAACGAGGTGACGTCCCATGCTCGACAGGCGGTCGCCGATCTCCAGTTAAATGGCCATTATGATGTTCTCCTGAACTACCTTAATGGGCGCCCCGCCAATTTTTATGATGCTTCTGACGCTTCCGATTTGGTCAGAAGCGGATTCGAGGCCAGCGCAGGTGGTCTAAGCTTACAGGTCCAGGAAGATCATGCGGAAAACAGGTATCATCTCCACTTCGAGTTTAACGTAGATGTATTTGATGAAGATCAGTCCCGGCGAGCGATCGAGCATCTTATCAACATCCTGGATGGTTTCCTGGCAGATAGAAAACAGCTTATCCAGAAAGTTGATTTGCTCTCGGAAGAGGAAAAGCGCTATCTCCTGGAAGAATTCAATGCCACTCAGATGAATTACCCTCGACAAACAAGCCTGCACCATCTCTTTGAGGTCCAGGCGGAGCGGATACCTGAGGAAGTTGCGGTCGTGTTTGAAGATGAGCAGCTCACCTACGGGGAGCTGAATCGCCGGGCAAACCAGCTCGCTCATCACCTTCGTTCAGTAGGCGTAAGTGCAGGTATGCTGGTCGGGATCTGCGTCGAACGATCCGCTGATATGGTCGTGGGTCTGCTGGGTATTCTCAAAGCCGGAGCCGGCTACGTTCCGTTGGACCCTGCCTATCCGCGGGAACGGCTGGCTTTCATGTTATCCGATTCCCAGGCAGCAGTGCTTGTGACGGAACAGCGGCTTGCGGAAGCGCTGCCGGAGCACGGTGCCCGTATCGTTTACCTGGATGCTGATTGGGATGTTATCTTGCAATTCAGTGACGAAAACCCGGTCGTCCCGGTACAGCCCCACGACCGGGCGTACGTGATCTATACCTCCGGCTCGACCGGCAAACCAAAAGGCGTTCAAATCCCGCACAGTGCGGCGGTTAATTTCCTGAAGTCTATGGAGCAGCGACCGGGCCTGACATCGGATGACGTGCTCCTGGCGGTAACAACTTTATCTTTTGATATTCATGTTCTGGAAATTTTTCTGCCACTGATCGTTGGCGCCCGAGTGATCATTGTCGGACGAGGAGCAGCTGCTGACGGGATCAAATTAATCGAGAACCTGGATGCCTCCGGTGCAACCGTTATGCAGGCAACACCGGTCACCTGGCGGCTCTTACTGGGTGCGGGTTGGCAGGGTAATAAACGATTAAAAGTTCTATGCGGCGGGGAAGCCCTTCCGCCGGAACTTGCCAACCAGCTGCTTGAGAAATGCGCTTCGCTGTGGAACATGTACGGTCCGACCGAAACGACGGTATGGTCCGCGGTCCATCGCGTCGCATCCGGCGAGGGAATCGTTCCCATTGGACGGCCGATCGCCAACACCCAGGTTTACGTGCTGGATGAAGCGCTCCAGCTGCGGCCGATCGGTGTTCCGGGCGAGCTCTACATCGGCGGCGATGGCCTGGCGCTCGGTTATCTCAATCGTCCCGATTTGACAGCCGAACGGTTTATTGCTCACCCATTCAGCTCGAATGAGAAAGCGCGCCTGTATAAGACCGGGGATCTGGCCCGCTATCTGTCCAGCGGCGATCTGGAGTGTCTGGGGCGGCTCGATCATCAGGTAAAGATCCGCGGCTTCCGCATTGAGCTGGGCGAGGTGGAAGCGGCTCTTACCGCTCACCTTGACCTGCGCCAGGCTGCGGTTATCGCGCGGGAGGATGTCCCTGGCGACAAGCGCCTTGTTGCTTACATCGTGGCTAACGGACGCCGTGAGCCCTCGATAAGCGAGGTGCGCAGCTTCCTGAAGGACAAGCTGCCCGACTACATGATTCCTGCTTCCTTTGTTTTCCTGGATGCCCTGCCGCTGACGCCCAACCGCAAAGTAGATCGAAAATCGCTCCCGGCTCCCGAACGGGTCCGGTCTTTAATGAGGGCCGGTTACGTTGAGCCGCGCAATGACTTGGAAAGATTCCTGGCAGAGATATGGTGTTCGGCGCTGCAGATGGACAAGGT